>CAXUFU010000218.1:0-5454 GCA_964250275.1 uncultured Chthoniobacterales bacterium
CCGGCAGGCGAAGCGCCCGCCCTACAACCGGAACTTACCGGCTACGACGTTTTCTAAATCTGCACTAGTTCGGCAGCCGCGTCGCCGTTTGGTCCCCGTTCTGGTGGAGAACGAGGCCGGTGACATGCCCCTGCGCATCCTGCACAAACGAAATCTGGATGTCAGCTCCTTTGATGAAGAAGTCCGTTGGAGAACTTGGAAACACCTCGTTCCTGCCCTGTCCTGTGGCCTGGAGGTAATACCGGTCTCCCTCGCGCGTAAAAGTTAGAATGAAATCAGGGGCTAATTGGTAGCGGCCCAGGTACGGATCGGCTATTTCCGGCTTGATGGCGACGGCAGTGTAAGCCTTCGGTGGCGCACTGAGCGCGTACTGGCGGTCGAGCAGATGCAGGCCGATATCGTCCACCCCAATGGCCGCATCGGATAACACCACCACTCCCCACTGCCGGGTCGGTTCGAACCCGACAAAGCTGCGGTAGCCGCCCGTGCCACCGTTGTGCCAGATGAGCGGCGGGCCGTGACGCTTGGCGATATGCCAGGCCAGAGCGATGTCGCTGGTGGGCGAGCCGGCATCGTTTCGCACCTGTTGGGTCGCCCGCAGAGTTGCGGTCAAGGGCGACTGAGCCAGGCCTAGATTCGCCGCGACGAACTTGAGCAGGTCATCCGCATCGGACCGGAGCGCGCCGGCACCAGCCATCGCGGGCAGATCCCAGTTTTGGACGGGAGCCAGCGATTCGTCGTAAGGCAAAGCCAATCGTCCACGAAGGTTCGGAGTAAGCATGATGCAGGTGTCCTTCAGTCCGAGTGGCGCACAAACCTCTTTCTCGACCAGAGACTCGTAATCCGTTCCCGCCTGACGGGCCAGCGCCTGGCCCAGCAGGCCGAAGCCGAGGTTCGAGTACTCGTATTTGCTGCCAATTTCGCGAGTCAATTCATAGCCCGATAAAAACGCAAACATCTGTGCGAGCGTGTAATCCGCGTAAGGGTTAGACTCGTTCGCAGGCTTGATGTTCGCCGGCATCCTCGGCAAACCGGAACGTTGCGTCGCGAGATCAAGCAAGGTGATTTGCCGGTCGCCGCGGCTCGGGACTTTGACCTCCGGCGGCAAGTATTTGGCCACCGGATCATCCAACTTCATCGCGCCGCGTTCGACGGCCTCCTCCAGCAGCACGGCCGTGAACACCTTGGTCACGGACCCGATCTCGAAAATAGTTTGGCCGTTGACCTCATGCCCTCCGGTCAGGGCGGTTTGCCCGTGGGAAATCACCTTTGCGCCGCGCGGGTCGATCCAGCCGACAACGATGCCCACGCCCCGTTTCTCCGCGTCGATGCGCGTGCGCAGAATGCCGCTGATTTCGTCGTCCTCCGGCGGTTGATCCTGTGCGTGGCTGGTACACATAAGGGCCAGTAAGCCGAGGGAGTGGAGCACCCAACGCAAGACGGAGCGGTAAAGGGGCGGCCGCGGCTTCAGTCCCCCTTATAACAGGCCTGAAGGCGAGCGAGCAAGTGGCGAACACCGGCACCCGTCCAAAACACAAGGTAGGGGCGGGCTCTCCGAGCCGTCCCTGACTGTCCGGTAACCGCGCCGGATTCAGTGCGCCCGCCAATGTTGGGACGGGCATACCAGACCATTGGGGGTCGGCTCGGGAAACCAATCCCGGCGTTGGGTCACCGGTGGCTCCACTCCAGCAACAAATGGGACGGCTCGGAGAGCCAGCCTCTACCTTGGTTTAGGATCGGCTGACGCCGGGCTTTTTGCGCCCAACCAGCCGGACAAGCGTGCCGACCCCGACACCGACCAACGTCCACACGACGATCCGCCCGAGCCACAACCGGGCGTTGGGCGCGGCGTGGCCCGCCAGTGGGTTGTCCTGCGCCCGCACCGTCCGCACGCGAAGCAGGGCTTCCGCGCGCGGGTCGAGTTGCGTATCGCGGCGCAACAGCGGCAACGCCGGATCGCCCACGCGCAGCCCGATGCCGAGGGTGCGCGCGGTGGGGCTATCGCCGAAAAGCCGGCGGCCACCGAACGCCCGCTCCACAAACGCGGTGCAGTCTTCGCCAAAGAACGGATGCCCTTTGACGTTGTTGAGGAACTCGATCGCTTGTTGCACCACGGTGTCGTCGATCTCCCGGAAAGCGGTGGCTGGAACGGTCACATCCCAGCCTTGTTGATGATCGCGTGCCTGGAACTCGGCCAGTGGCGTCCAGTTCAAAGCGTCGCGAAAGTCTTCGAAGATCGTTCCGACCAACTGCTCCGCCACGAACTCGCGACCATCCTCGATGACGACATGCAACCCCGCGTGCATCGCCAACTTTTCCACCCCGGGGCCGGTCGGCAAGCCGGCTTGCCAGCGGTCGAACGCCTCGACCGGCCGGATGCATAGCTCACCGATCCAACTGGTACCATCACTTTGGAAGATGATCCCCCGCAACTCGGTGACGCGGCCCGGGCGCACCGCTGCCTGGGGAGTACCGCCGCTGGTCAAGCGGCTAAAGAAAGACTGGCTCGGACGACGCATCGAGAAACGTACTGCATTGCCGATCAAATGCAGCACGCCAGTGCGGTCCCAAATTTAGGTAGGGATGGGCCTCCGTCCCGGTCCCTGATTGTCTGGGAAGCCGCCCTGTGCATAGCGCGTTGCGTCGCCAGGCACGTTTCCCGGACAGTCAGGGACCGGGCCGGAGGCCTATCCCTACCTTGTTTTGGAGCGCTTCGCGGCGAAGGCGCTACATCTCTTGCCGGCGAAAGACCAAGCCGCCATCCTGCACATCGGCGATGATTTGATCGCCTTCCTTGAAACGCCCCTCCAAAATCTCGAGGCTTAACGGGTCGAGGATCTGCTTTTGGATCGCCCGCTTCAAGGGGCGGGCGCCATAGACCGGGTCGTAGCCCTCCTGCGCCAGCAGCGTGCGGGCCGCCTCGTCCAGCGTCAACGTCATGTGCAGGGCGTCGAGCCGCTTGAGCAGATTGGCGACCTGGATCGTCACGATCTGCTTCAAATCCGCGTCGCTCAGCCGGTCGAAAATGATGATCTCATCGACGCGGTTAAGGAACTCCGGCCGGAAATGGCCGCGCAACGCTTCCAGCACCCGGCGTTCGCGCTCGGCCGCGGAAAGATCGTGCGCCAGGATAAACTGGCTGCCGAGATTGGAGGTCATGATGATGACCGTGTTCTTGAAGTCCACGGTGCGCCCTTGCCCATCGGTGATGCGGCCGTCATCGAGCACCTGAAGAAGGACATTGAAGACGTCAGCGTGCGCTTTTTCCACTTCATCCAGCAACACCACCGAGTAGGGCCGCCGCCGCACCGCCTCGCTCAATTGGCCGCCTTCCTCATAGCCGACGTAGCCCGGCGGCGCGCCGATCAGCCGCGCCACCGTGTGCTTCTCCATGTACTCGCTCATGTCGATGCGGATGAGATTGTTCTCGTCGTCGAAAAGGAACTCCGCCAACGCCCGGCTGAGCTCCGTTTTGCCGACCCCGGTCGGCCCCAGGAACATGAATGAACCGATCGGCCGATTCGGATCTTGCAAGCCGGACCGGCTGCGGCGCACGGCGTTCGACACGGCCTCAATCGCCTCGCGCTGGCCGACGACACGTTGGCCGAGGCGCTCTTCCATCTGGACGAGTTTCTCGCGTTCACCCTCCCGCAGCCGGGTAATGGGAATCCGTGTCCAGGCGCTGACGACTTCCGCGATGTTGTCCCCCGTCACCTCCTCCTGGAGCATGCGCGCGCCGTCGCTTTGCACTTCCACGAGCTTGGCGTTGTGGGCATCGAGCTTGCGCTGCAACTCCGGGAGCCGGCCGTACTGCAACTCGCTCGCGCGCTGCAAGTCGCCCTGACGCTGGGCCTGTTCGAGCGCGGTCCGCAGCGCTTCCATTTCGCGTTGCAAACCCTGGGACTTGTCGATCTCCGTTTTCTCCGCCTGAAATTGCGCCCGGAGCCGGCCGCTTTCCTCGCGCAGATCCGCCAATTCCTTTTCCAGCTTCGCCAAACGCTCCTGGCTCGCCGCGTCCTTCTCCTTTTGCAACGCCTGGCGTTCCATTTCCCCCTGCATGATCTGGCGCTCGAGCTGATCGATTTCTGTCGGCACGGAGTCGAGCTCGATCTTGAGCCGCGACGCCGCCTCATCGATGAGATCGACCGCCTTATCCGGCAGGAAACGCTCGGTGAGATAGCGCTGCGAAAGCTGCGCGGCCGCCACGATGGCGGCATCCTGGATGCGCACACCGTGGTGGACCTCGTAGCGCTCCTTCAAGCCGCGCAAGATGGCGATCGTATCCTCGACGCTCGGTTCATCGACCGAAACCGGTTGGAAACGGCGCTCCAGGGCTGCGTCCTTTTCGATGTACTTGCGGTATTCGTCGAGCGTGGTGGCACCGATGGTGCGCAACTCGCCGCGGGCCAGTTGTGGCTTGAGCAGATTCGAGGCGTCCATGGAACCTTCCGCCGCGCCGGCGCCGACGATGGTGTGCAACTCATCGATGAACAGGATGATCTCGCCGTTGCTCGAGGTGACTTCCTTCAGGAACGCCTTGAGCCGATCCTCGAACTCGCCCCGGAACTTGGCGCCGGCGATCATCGAGCCGATGTCCATGGCGATGATGCGCTTGCTCTTGAGCGACTCCGGCACGTCGCCGGCGACGATGCGGCGCGCCAAACCTTCCACGATGGCCGTCTTGCCGACACCCGGCTCGCCGATCAGCACGGGATTGTTCTTGGTCCGGCGGGAGAGCACCTGCATGACGCGCCGGATCTCGTCGTCGCGCCCGATAACGGGATCGATCTTGCCTTTGCGGGCCTGTTCGGTGAGGTCGCGGCCGTACTTTTCGAGCGTCTGGTACTTGCCTTCCGGGTCCTGGTCGGTCACGCGCTGGTTGCCGCGGACTTGCACGAGCGCCTGCATCAGCCGATCCCGGGTGAGATTGAGATCCTGGAGCAGACGCGCGGCGGGATACTTCGTGTCGAGCAGGGCCAGGAGGTAATGCTCGGCGCTGAGATATTCGTCCTTGAGCTTGGCCATCTCGCGTTCGGCCTGGTCGAGCGTCTGGCTGAGTTCGTTGCCCAAGTGCACCTGGACATTGCCGCCGCTGACCCGCGGCCGGCGGGACAGGCTGGCCTCCAGTTGCTCGCTGAGCTTGAGCGTGGGCAGGCCTAGTTTTTCGAAGAGCGGTCGCGTGATGCCGTCAGGTTGATCGAGGAGCGAGAGGAGAAACTGTTCGTTGGTGATCTCCTGGTGCCCACGTTCCTGGGCGGCGGACTGCGCCAGGCGCAAGGCTTCCTGGGTTTTGGTGGTAAAGCGGTCTGGTTGCATCGGGTCCTTAAGTTAACTCGGAATCGCGCGAGACGCACCCGTTGGAGCGCTGGATCTTGGCGGCATTGGGTGAACCGATTCCGCCGCGAAGCGGCTCCAAAAAAAGGTAGGGATGGGTCTCCGACCCGGTCCCTGACT
>CAXUFU010000219.1:0-4170 GCA_964250275.1 uncultured Chthoniobacterales bacterium
GTGGTGTTCCATGTGCCCGAGCCGGCGGTCGCGCCGTCTGCACCGTTACCATTGGCATCCCACGTAAGAGTTTGCGCGTGCAAAGCAACGCTGCAAAAGATGCTCAACCCACTGCCGAGGCGAAGCAAAGGACGCAAGCGCCTAGCGGCAGAAAGCCAGGGTAAATGCTGGCGCGAGACCGGGGAAAAAGCACCAAGCCGCATAAAAGATTAGAAAAAGGGTGCGGGAGCCGCACGCTCTCCGGGCAGGCGGCGAAGCTGCCGTCGTTATAAGGTAGGGTGTGCTTTGTCGCCTTCGGCCCCCGACCTGTCGCCAAGCCTCCACTCCCGAGCCCATTTGTTCCGGAGGCGCCGTTGTCACGGCAGGCTCCCTGACAGCTTGGGACGGCTCGGAGGAGCCCGCCCCTGCCTATTTTTGGATGCCTAACGCGTACTTGCTTGGTGCCGGCACACCCTCTGTTCGAGGCACTATCCGATCTCGCGCACCATCAACGTGAGAAGCGACGATCCAGATGTTCCTAAGGGAACGGCTGGCGGCTGGATCCTTTGCGCCTAGGCGGCCGAAGCGACGCGCCTCTATTCTAATGGGCGAAAGCAAATCGGCCCGTCCATGGGGACGGGCCGATTGCATCGATTTAAGCGCCGAACTGGCGAATGAATGCCATGTTAGAACCGAGCAGTGCCGGCTCCGAACACGCGTTTATCGGGCAGAGCCAGCCAAACGGCGGCGGGCGTAGAAAACTCCTGCGCCGAGTCCGAGAGCCAATAAGCTGAGCGAGGTCGGCTCGGGAACCGCGGCGGGGCTGCCGATGAACCGGAACTCCTGGCCACCCAGGAATGCGCCAGTGCCCGTGTAGCCCGCCACGCTGTTGACGAATTGGAGCGCGTAGTACTCACCGGTCAAAGGAGTGCCCAAAGCATACTGGGTGAAAGTACCATCGGCAGTGTCGGTGACGGTCAACGCTTCCTCGCTCATGTACGAAGTTGGGGCGGCCACCAAGCCACCAGCACGGCCGGTCGTTTGTGAGGGCATCAAAGTCGCCGTGTAGGTGGAATATTGCGCCGCGCTCAGCGCAAAGATATTGATCGTACCGGTGAAGCTGTCGGCGTTGAAGGTGTTATTTGCATATCCGGCGGCAGTAACGGTATACAGGGAACCCAAACTGAACGCGACGATGGGCTCGTAATCATTGTCGGTGCCACCAGGAGGCGTATTCGCGGTATTGTCGGAAGCGTCGAAAATACCGCCCAGGTTAGCGGCACTGCCAAAGGTGGGAGTTCCATCAAAAAGGCCGGTAGCTGGCCGCGTCGCGCCGTTTTGCGATGATTCGTACACCGTGGTGCCGGCTGCTGCGCTCAGCAGAGTCTGCGCATTGAGCGCGCTGGCGGAAAGCGCGAGGGTCGCAGCGCAGACAGTCAGCTTGAGAGGGATGGATCGGAAGCAAACATTCATGATGGGGAGTGGTCGGATTTTTAGCGGGCTTGAGTGATATTGGTAACCGAAGGTGCTCGGCACGCGCATTTGAACGAAAAGCCGGAGGATTGTCAAAGAAAATGTTTTAGGATTTTTGCTGTCATCCTTGCTTCGGCTTGGGAACTGTGTTTGACGTATTCCGACCGGCAGGAGCAGAGCGCATCCGAGTCACGTGCCTCCCGAGTCGGTGCGGGAGACACCAGTTGCTTCTAATTGGCGGCCTGGCGAATTTCGGCGGTGAAACGATTCCTTGCGTTCGCGCGGTGATTCATACCAGGATCGGAGCAGCCGTACCCGAGCACGGTCGCCGATCTCCTTATCCATGTGCCACACTGTTCCGGTCACGGTACCCGGACACTCCCAATGACCAAAGCAACGCGGTCAGGCGCGCGGGTGATGTGTGTGGCGGCGCTGGCCGCCATGCTCTGCGCCTGCGGCGGCAAGCGTGACCCCCAACAGGGGAAAGTCGTCGTCCAATACTGGGAAAAGTGGCCGGCGTTCGAGGCCGCGGCCATGCGCGCCGTGGTCGATGATTTCAACGCCAGCCAAAATCGGATCTTCGTCGATTACACCGCGGTCAGCCAGATGGACCATCGGCTGACCCTGGCCACCGCCGGCGGCGTGCCGCCGGATGTGGCTGGTGTGGCGGGCAAGAGTTTGCCGTCCTACGCCGAGAATAACGCGCTGCTGCCGCTGGACCGCCTCGCCGCCCAACACGGGGTCAAGCGCGAGCAATACATCGACGTTTTCTGGCGCATCTGCTCCTACCGCGGCCATCTCTGGGCTTTGCCAACCACGCCGGCTTCCCTGGCGCTGATCTGGAACAAAAAGATGTTCCGCGAGGCCGGGCTCGATCCGAACCAGCCGCCGCGTTCCATCGCGCAGCTCGAGCAGTTCAACGAAAAACTGACCAAACGGCGCCCCGACGGTCGCCTGGCAGCGTGCGGCCATTTGCCGGCGGAACCCGATAGCGGGCCAGGCACGGCGGGTTGGTACGACGACATCTGGGGCTGGTGGTTCGGCGGCAAACATTGGGACGGCGACCGGACCATCACCACGGACTCGGCCCAGAACGTGGCGGCCTACGATTGGGTCGCTTCTTATCCGCGGCGCTTTGGGGCTTCCGATCTGCTGGCTTTCCGCGATGGCTGCGGCACCTTCGCTTCCTCGCAAAATCCCTTCTTCACCGGGCGGCTCGCCATGGTGATCCAGGGGCCCTGGATCTACAATTTCATCCAGATGTTCGCGCCCGCGGATTTCGAGTGGGGCATGGCGGCGTTCCCGAGCGCCTTCGGCGACCAACTCAAGGACGTGACCATGGTGGAAACGGACGCGCTCGTGATTCCCACCGGAGCGAAACATCCGGCCGAAGCGTTCGAGTTCATGCAGTACGTCAACTCGCAGAAGCCGATGGAAAAGCTCTGTCTCGCCCAGCGCAAGTTCAGCCCGCTGCGGGAATGCAGCCCGGATTTCTTCCGCCATCATCCCAACCCCTACATCGCCCAGTTCCTCGCCCTAGCGAAAAGTCCCAACGCCCATTTCATCCCGCAGATGACGACCTGGCCCATCTACAGCGCCGACCTCACCCAGGCTTTCGAGCGCGTCTGGGCGGGACAAGCCAGCGCGCCGGAAGCGTTGGCGGAGGTGCAACGGCACGAACAACAGGCGTTCAACCGCCGGCAGGAACGCTGGGACCGCTTGTCCGTGCAGCGCTTGGCGGAATGGAACCGGCCATGACGCGGGAAGAAAAGCACAACCTGCGGCTGGGGCTTCTGTTCATCAGTCCCTGGATCGGCGGCTTCTTGCTGCTCTGCGCCTACCCGTTGCTCAGCACCATTTTCTATTCGCTCTGCGATTACTCGGTGTTGTCGCCGCCGATCTTCATCGGCGCCACCAACTACCGGGACCTTTTCACGGACGCGATTTTCTGGAGATCGGTTTACAACACGATCTTCTTCGCGGCGTTTGCCATTCCGCTCGGCCTGCTGGTGTCGTTGTCCCTGGCGATCCTGTTGAATTTCGATTTGCCCGGCAAAGGCGTCTTGCGCACCATTTTCTTCCTGCCTTCGCTCGTGCCGCTGGTCTGCGTGGGGGTGCTCTGGCAGTGGATGCTCAATGGCGACCTGGGCTTGATCAACTATTTCCTGCGGCCGTTTTACCAGCTCGCCAACGCCCTCGGCGGCACCCACTTCGCCCCGCCGAACTGGCTCTCGGAAGCGCGGTACGCAAAGTGGGGCATCATCTTCAGCGCCTTGTGGGGAGTCGGGCAAGCCGTCGTCATTTACCTGGCCGGCTTGCAGGATGTCCCGCGCCACTATTATGAGGCCGCCGAGATCGATGGCGCGAATTTCTGGCACAAGACGTGGCACATCACCGTGCCCATGATTTCGCCGGTAATTTACTTCAACACCGTCATGGGTTTAATCGGGGCGTTCCAGGTGTTCGCCATCCCTTACGTCATGACCGACGGCGGCGACGGGCCGGAGCGCTCGCTGCTCTTCATGACCACCTATCTTTATCAGAACGCTTTCGAGTACTCAAACATGGGTTATGCGTGCGCGATCGGCTTCGCGCTTTTCCTGCTGATCTTGGGTTTCACCGGCGCCGCCACGAAGATCGCGGGCCGGCACGTGCATTACGAGGGGAACTAAAATCCATGCGCCAGCAAACCCGCGTCCGCTTGTTGAACGGCATTGT
>CAXUFU010000219.1:4180-5446 GCA_964250275.1 uncultured Chthoniobacterales bacterium
GCGTGCTGGTGGCGGCGGCGCTCGCCTTTCTCGCGCCGTTTGTCTGGATGCTCTCGACCTCGCTCAAGCCGCTGAACCAAACCATGACGCTGCCGGTGCGCTGGCTGCCGGCGAAGATCCAGTGGCACAACTACCCGGACGCCATCCAGGCCATGGGCTACTTCTGGCGTTACGCTTTTATCTCGCTCTTTCTGTGCCTGATGACGGTGGCCGGCACCGTCACCAGCAGCGCGCTGGCGGCCTACGGTTTCGCGCGCATCGAGTGGCGCGGGCGAGACCAGGTTTTCTGGATTTTGTTGGCGACGCTGATGATCCCTTACCCGATCATCATGGTGCCGATCTACAGCCTGTTTAAGTCGCTCGGCTGGATCGGCTCCTTCCGGCCGCTGTGGGTGCCGTCGTTCCTGGCCGGCGCGTTCAATGTCTTCCTGCTCCGCCAATTTTTTCTGGGCCTGCCCAAGGACATGACCGAAGCCGCGCGCATCGATGGGTGCAGCGAGTTCCAGATCCTGACGCGCATCGTCTTGCCGCTTTCGCGGCCGGCTTTGCTGGTCGTGGCCATCTTCCAGTTCATGGCGACGTGGAACGATTTTCTCGGGCCGCTGATTTTCCTGACCCGCCAGAAAGATTTTACGCTGGCGCTGGGCCTGCAAAGTTTCCAGAGTCAGCAAGGAGGCACGCCGTGGAACCAGTTGATGGCCGCCTCCCTCCTGGTCACCCTGCCCGTCATCGTCCTCTTTTTCCTGGCCCAGCGCACTTTCATTGAAGGCATCGCCTCCACCGGCGGGAAGTAAGGCCCCGTTAGCCAAGTCCACATGAGCCAGAACCTGTACGGCGACGATACGCGCATCGTCCTCACGCTCGATGCCGGGGGCACCAACCTGAAGTTTTCCGCCATTCGCGGGCACACGCTTTTGTTTGCGCCGATCTACGTGCCGTCGGAGGCGCACGATCTCTCGCGTTGCTTGCACAACATCGTCCGGGGCTTCCGGGAGGCGCAGGCATTGACGCCCGCGCCGCCGTCCGCCATCTCGTTTGCGTTCCCCGGTCCGGCGGACTATCCGGCGGGGATCATCGGCGACCGGCTGCCTAATTTTCCGGCGTTTCGCACGGCCGGCGGCGTGGCGCTCGGTCCGATGCTGGAAGCGGAGTTCCAACTGCCCGTCTTCATCAACAACGACGGCAACCTGTTCGTTTACGGCGAGGCCATGAGCGGGTTCCTGCCTTACGTCAACGATCTGCTGGCGGCGGCCGGCAACCCGAAAC
>CAXUFU010000220.1:0-5420 GCA_964250275.1 uncultured Chthoniobacterales bacterium
GGCTTGCAGCGCGGCCAGTTGTACCCCGGCGACAATGGAAATGACCGGCTGCCGACCGTGCAGTTGCGGTGCGATTTCCCGCAGGACGGCTTCCGCCCCGGCCGGTTTGACGCACAGGAAAATGGCGTCCGCCTCCGCCGCGACCTCGCCGTTTACCGCGCCGACCTGTTCGAGCGCGATGCCCGTCTTCCCGGCGAACGCCTCCCGCGAAGCGGCCGACCGCGCGCTCGCGCGGATCTCCGCCGGTGCGCACAGCCCGGCGTCGATCGCCCCCCGCGCCAACGCCGCCGCCATCTTGCCCGCCCCAATAAAGCTAAGTCTCATGCCGCTGGCAGATTGCGCCGGTTTCCGCGCGTTGGCAAAAAACGGAACGCGCTACGAGATAGGGTCTGCGCCTGCGCGGGGCGCTTGACGCCCGAGCACGCGTTCGATAATCGTGGCGGGAACCGCGCATGCACACCGATTTGGCCGCCAGTCTCTCCACGAACGCTGTCCCGACCGCGGAACGGCTGATTTTTGCCTTGGATGTGCCGTCGGTGGCGGAGGCGAAAAGGATGGTGGATCTCCTGGGTGATGCCGTTTGCTTCTACAAAGTGGGGCTGCAACTCGCCATGACCGGCGAGTACTTCGAGTTGATCGATTGGCTCGGCGCGCGCGACAAGAAAATCTTTGCCGACCTGAAGCTGCACGACATCCCCGAAACGGTGAAACTGGCCGTCGTCCAGCTCGCCGGCCGGGACATCACCTTTCTCACCATCCACGCCGTCGATAACCTCCTGGCCGCGGCGGTGCAGGTGAAAGGAGCCGTGAAAATCCTGGCCGTGACCGTGTTGACCAGCCTGGATCAGCACGACCTGGATGAAGATCTGGGGGTGCATTGCGAGCTCGGCCAACTCGTCCGTTCGCGGGCCAAACGCGCCCTGGGGCTTGGCTGCGACGGCGTCATCGCCTCCGGCCAGGATTCCCGTGCCCTGCGCGGTGCGCTTGGCGGTGATTTCCTCATCGTCAGCCCGGGCATTCGGGCGCCGCAGAACCGCCCGGCCGACGATCAAAAACGCGTGGCCGGCGTCACCGAGGCGTTTGAAAACGGCGCCGATTACATCGTAGTCGGCCGCCTGATCCGGGATGCCGCTGATCCTCGCGCCAAAGCCGAAGAGATCCAGCAGGAGATCGCCGGTCTGTTCGGGCTGTAGCGGCGGTCTATGACCGTCGGAAGCTGCTACGACGACAGAGCGTCCACTGTCGCGGGCCTTCGACGGTCATAGACCGCCGCTACAAGCCCGCGCGCCTTCGACGGTCATAGACCGCCGCAATCGTCGCCGCCGAACTGCCGCTGCACTCTCACCGAAACTGCTCTACGTTACCGTATGGCAGCCTTGCTGGAAAAACCTGCGTTCGGGGTCGATCTCCGCGACGATATCCTGCGTCTCAAACGTGAGCGCAACGCCGTTATCCTCGCCCACAACTACCAGGTCGGCGAAATCCAGGACGTGTCGGATTTCGTCGGCGATTCGCTCGGGCTTTCTTACCAGGCCCAAAAAACGGACGCCGACGTGATCGTCTTCTGCGGCGTGCATTTCATGGCGGAGACGGCGAAGATCGTCAACCCCACCAAGACCGTGCTCCTGCCGGACCTGGAAGCGGGTTGTTCCTTGAGCGAAAGCTGTCCGCCGGAAAAGCTGGCCGCCTTCCTGCAAGACCACGCGGACAAAAACTATTACGTCATCGCCTACATCAACTGTGCCGCCGGCGTGAAGGCTCTGAGCGACGTCATTGTGACTAGTGGCAACGCCATCAAGATCGTCAACGCCGCGCCCAAGGACCGCAACATTCTCTTCGTCCCCGACCAGAATCTGGGCGGCTGGGTGATAGAAAAGACCGGCCGCAAGATGGATCTGTGGGCGGGCAATTGTTACGTGCACGTGGAGTTCACGCGGGCAAGCATCGAGCGCATCCGCGAGCAGTACCCCGACGCCCCGGTCGTGGCGCATCCGGAGTGTACCTTTGCCGTCCGTTTGCTGGCCGACGAAGTTTGTTCGACCGAGAAAATGATCGGCTACTGCCGCGACAGCGAGGCGGATGCTTTCATTATCGTGACGGAGAGTGGCATGCTGCACCGCCTGCGCAAGGAGGTGCCGAACAAGCTCTTCATTCCCGGCCCAACCGACCACTGCGCCTGCGCCGACTGCCGGTTCATGAAGATGAACACCCTGGAGAAGCTGCACGATGCGCTTGCCAACCTCGCTCCTGAGATCACCATACCCGAAGAAATCCGCGCCCGCGCCGAAAAGCCGATCTTGCGGATGCTGGAGTTGAGCCGGTGAAATCGGGGCAGCTTACGCCTTCGTATAATAAACGCTGCGGCCTTTTCCGTGCTGTAAAAGGAGTCCTTGGCTTCTTAACCGCGTGACTGTCTTCTTGACCGTGTTTCGGCTGGCACCGGTCACAGCGACTATGTGCCCGATGGTGAGTTGCGCATCACCAACAGCCATATCGGTGATGGTTCGGCCTAGCGGGGTCGAGTTTTCCAGCGCCAGTTTTTCGCGCTCAATCTTGGCGTTCAATAGTTCAGTTTGAACCACTAGAGACTTCAAGAAGAAGAGTAGCCAAGGTTCCCAGTTTGGTGCCTCTTCGTCTAACGTGCCCTGGGTTTGACGCAGCGCGATGTAGTAGCTTTCTTTGCTGTTTTCGATCACGCTTTCCAGGCTGGAGTAGGGCACGTACGCGTAGGCCTCTTGTAGAAGCAGCAACGTGGTCAGAATGCGAGACAGCCTGCCGTTGCCATCTTGAAACGGGTGGATGGCCAGGAAGCGGACGATAAAGATAGCGATTAACAGCAAGGGGTGCTGAGAGTGCGCCTCTCGTGCTTGCTGAAACCAGGCAACGAGTGAAGCCATCGCCGCAGGAGTTTGGAACGGCGAGGTCGTTTCAAAAATAATGCCGATCTGAGTCCCATCGGGAGCGAAAGCGGCAACATGATTCGAATGCTTTTTGTAATCTCCCCGATGCCGCTCGTCCTTGACGGAGAATTTAAGCAGTTCCCCATGCAACTGCTGAATGTGGTTTTCCGAAATGGGAATAGCCGCCCAGGAATCCAGGACTAGATTCATCACGTGCGCATAGCCGGCAACTTCTTGCTCGTCGCGCGTGGCAAAGGATGTCCGGCGCAGGTTTGCCAAGAGCTCCCGGATCTCGATGTTTGAAAGCCTGACGCCTTCAATCCTGGTCGACGATCCGATGCTCTCGATGGTTGCTGACCGTCGTAGTTTCTGCAGGCGATCCGGTGCCAACGATCTCAATGCTTGCCAGCGCCCTTTGAACTCGTCAATTTGGCCAACAAGTAGAAGAACCTCCTGAGAGATAATGGGCATGGGATCCGGCATGCGCTAATTGGATATCATTCGTTATCCGATAATTATCCATTTTATCCGATTCGGCAACAAATCCTCACACCACCGACTCCACCGGACACTTCGGCAGCGCCGCCAGGAATGCCCGGCCGTACGGCTTGCGTACCACGCGGCTATCCAAAATCACCACGCTGCCTTTGTCCTGCCGGGTGCGGATCAGCCGGCCAACGCCCTGGCGCAGCTTGAGGATCGCTTCCGGCAACGAATATTCGCTGAACGGATCGCCGCCGCGCTCCTTGATCAACTCGCAGCGCGCCTCGGTGGCGGGGCTGTCCGGCGGCGTGAACGGCAGTTGCGTGATGATCACGTTCGTCAACGCATCGCCGGGGACATCGACGCCACTCCAGAAACTGTCCGTCCCAAAAAGGACGCTGCCCGGCTCGTCCTTGAATTGCTCCAGCATCCGCCGCCGCGAGATGCCCTCGCCCTGGACCAGCAGCGGCCAGCCCTGCTCTTCGAAGGCCGCGCGCGTGTGCGCCGCCATCGCCTGCATCAAGCGGTAGTTGGTGAACAGCACAAACGCCCGGCCTTGCGATAGCCCGACGAAATGCAGGATCCACTTCGTCAGCGCCGCCTCGTAACCGGGCTCGCGCGGGGTCTCCGGCATTTTCGGCGTGAGGTAGAGCTTCATCTGCTTTGGGTAATTGAAGGGACTGCCGATCTGCGCCACGTCGATGCCGGCGCCCGTCGCGCCGACGCGATCGCGGAAATACCGCAGCTCCGCGTTGCCCACGGAAAGCGTCGCGCTGGTCATGACGACGGAGCTATCGTCGCGGAAGAGCATGGTGCTCAGCAGTTCCGAGAGATCGATCGGCGCGGCGTTAAGGCTGAGGTTCTGTTCGGTCTTGCCGGTTTTTTCGACCCAGTACACGTGGTTGTCCGCGCTCTGCTCGATGAACGTCGTGATGCCTTCGCGCGCGGCCAGGAGCCGGCGGCCAAGATCGCCCAGCTCGGACCGCGTCATGTCGTCATCGACCGTCGCGGCGGCGTTGAGGACGAGACCGCGCAGGCGGTCCAACCCGCGTCCGAGTGTGTCGGAGACCAAGCCTGGCTCGCGGATGCGGGCGTCGCGGCCGCCGCGTTTGAAATCGATGCTCTGTTCGACGCGCTCGAAAAACGCGTCGGCTTCTTCGAGCAACTCGCTCGTTTCGCGCACGCCTTCGCCGTGGCGCAGGACGGTCCAGAGGCCCTTCTTGGTACGCGGATGATACAGCCGCTGCAGCGCGTGGCGCAGGCCGGAGTGCGAAATGGCCAGCCCGATCTGCTTGGCCGCAACCGCTTCCACGGTGTGCGCCTCGTCGAAAATCACGAAGTCGTCCTCGAACAGATAGCCCGGTTTATCGGGATCGGGCGCTTGCTCGTTTTCGAGTTCGGCCGCCGCGGACAGCGCCGCGCGTTCCGCCATGGCCGCGCCGAGCAGCACAAAAAACAGCGCATGATTCAAGACGACCACGTCCGCCGCCTGCACCCGCCGGCGGGTCGCCTGGTAAAAACAGCCGCTGTCCGGCCCGCAGCTTTTTGGCGTGCAGATATGCGCCTCGCTGCACACCTGGCTCCAGACCGCGAACTCGGGCTCCCGCGGCAGATCGCTGAGCGAACCATCGGTGGTTTTGAGGCTCCAGTAGTGGAGTTCCTCCAGCATACCCTGTTGCGGGCCGGTAAAGAGTTCCTGCTGGTTGAGGATGGCTCGTTTGAGCCGCCGCGGACAAAGGTAGTTCTGCCGCCCTTTGAAGAGCGCGGCCTCGAACTCCTGGTCGAGCAGCTTTTGCAGGATGGGGATGTCTTTGTAGATGAGCTGTTCCTGCAAATTGATCGTGTGCGTGGAAACGACCGCCTTTTTCTCGTGTTCCAGCGCGTACATCACGGCCGGGGCGAGGTAGGCCAAGGATTTGCCGACGCCCGTGCCGGCCTCGACGATGAGGTGGCGTTCGTCGCAGAGCGCGCGGGCGACGGCCACGCCCATCTGCTGCTGCTCGGGACGAAACTCGAAATTCTTGGCCTGTCCGAGCG
>CAXUFU010000221.1:0-5404 GCA_964250275.1 uncultured Chthoniobacterales bacterium
AACGAGAGCAAGCTCGGCACATTCGCGTCGTCCATGAAAACGCGGCCGCCGAAACCATCGACTTCATAGGCGTAAATCCGTCCGTAACGCGGATGCTCATGGATCCCGTACGCCGCGACGGCCTGTTCGACTTCCGTCGCCAACTGCCCGCCATCCGCTGCCAACTCGGGCGCTATCTTTAAGGCCGCCAACATTTCCGCCAGTTGCCGCAGCGAGCGCACCGCAAAAAGGTTCGAGGGCACCAGGAACGGGAAAATCGTGGCGTCATCGGAAGGCCGGAACGCCGAGCAGATCAGGCCCACCGGCGCGACCGGGTTGCCGTACCCGCGGATGGGTAGGCTATCCATCGCCTCGCGCGCGGTGCGTTGAAAAAAGTACGGACCATGTTCGCCGCCTTTGCGCTGCTGCACGCGGAAGGTCTGGACCACGCGCCGCATCGCCTCCAGCCAGGAACTGTCGAACGGCTCGATGTCCCCCGTGGCGCGCCAGTACCCATGCGCCAGCCGGATCGGGTAACACAGTGAATCGACTTCCCACTTCCGCTCGTACACCTGCGGAACCATGTCCGTGTGGTCGTTTTGCCAGTGGCCGCCCGAAGCTTCCCGGTTAAACGCGTTGGCGTAGGGATCGATCAAGATGCAAGCCGTTTGGCGGCGGATCACGCCCTGGAATACCGTTTGGAGTAATGGATCCTCCGCCGCGTACGGCAGATAGGTCCACACCTGCGCGGTCGAGTCGCGCAACCACATCGCCTCAATGTCACCGGTGATGACGAACGCGTCCGGCCGGCCTTCGACGGTGCCCAACCGCACCGTGGTTTCCAGGGTGTTGGAAAAGCACTTCCGAAACAGAACCGCCCACTCCGGACTCGCGCTGGCTTGCGCGAATGACTCGAGCACGTTTCCCAGTACGCCGCCGCTGATCTGTAACTGACGATCCTGGCTTGGCGGCACGCTGGCTGGATGACTCATGGCATGGCCGGGGGGCGCCTCAGGCGGGCATGACGCCCAATTTGCGCTGGATATCCTCGAGCGGGATTCCCTTGGTCTCGATGACCATGAATTTCACCCAGACCAATT
Source organism: uncultured Chthoniobacterales bacterium (assembly GCA_964250275.1). Classification (GTDB taxonomy): domain Bacteria; phylum Verrucomicrobiota; class Verrucomicrobiia; order Chthoniobacterales; family SZAS-18; genus CAXUFU01. The sequence continues at coordinate 1,080 of CAXUFU010000221.1, forward strand.
GCAGCACCATCATCCCGCAGAAGAAAAGAAAGACGTACCCGGGAGCAAAGGCTTCCACCATCTTCGGGAAAAACGTCGTCAGCAAAGCCGCGAACACCCAGTGCGTGCCGGAGCCCAGCGCTTGCCCGCTGGCGCGGTATTCATTGGGAAAAATCTCCGAGATCAGCACCCAGATGACCGTTCCCTGTCCGACCGCATGCGAGGCGATGAAGGCGAAGATGCACGTGGGCACAATGGAGTAATGGTGCGTAAAAAACGCCCAGGAGCACAAACCCAGCGAGCCAATGTAACCGAAGGAGCCGATGAAAAGCAGCGTGCGGCGCCCTAACCGGTCGATGAGCCCGAGGCCGACGAAAGTGAACACCATGTTGGTGATGCCGATGCCGACCGATTGCAGCAAGGCGGCTTTCGCCCCGAGTCCGGTCAGTTCAAAAATGCGCGGCGCGAAGTAGAGCACGGCATTGATGCCCGAGAGCTGGTTGAAAAACGCCACCAGGAAGGCTAGCATGATCGGCACGCGCAGCCGCATCGACCAAAAACCCGTCGCCCGTTCCAGGCTCCGGCTCGAGCTCTCGACGATTTCGTCCGCTTCCGCCGCCAACTGCTCGGGCGAGGCTCCCGGATCGATCAAGCCCAGGACGCGCAAACCCTTGGCGCGTTCGCCGCGCCGGGTCAGCAGCCAGCGCGGACTCTCCGGCAGCGTCAGACACAGCCCGGTGTAAATCAGCGAGGGAAACGCCGCCACACCCAGCATCCAGCGCCAGGCGTTGACGCCCGTATCGCTGAGCAACCGGTTGGAAACGAACGCCACCACGATGCCGAAGACGATGTTGAACTGGAACATGCCGGCCAGCCGCCCGCGGTGCGCCGCCGGGGCGATCTCGGAAATATAAAGCGGCGCGGCCACGGTGGAGACGCCGATGCCGATGCCGCCGACGAAACGCGCGGCGATAAACGGCCAGACCCCCCAGGAAAACGCGCAGCCGACGGCCGAGATCACGTAGAGCACGCCGATCAGCAGCAGGGTGGTCTTGCGCCCCAGCCGGTCCGTGGGCCAGCCGCCCAGCAGCGCTCCCAGCACCGTGCCGTAGAGCGCCGCGCCCATCGCCACGCCGTGCATGCCGGCGCTCAAGCCCCAGAGCGTTTGGATCGTCTTCTCCGCCCCGGAGATGACGACCGTGTCAAAGCCGAAGAGAAAACCGGCTAGCGCCGATGTGATCGCCCAGAAAAGCAGGCGCGCGGTCATCGGCTGCTGCAACTCGCGGGCTAAGGCGAGGTCATGAGTGGCGGAGTTGGCGCGCGGGCTTTGGCTGAGGTCCATGTTCTTTTAGGGGAGGGGGAAAGTGGATGTTTATAGAGACGATGCCATGTCCCGGTCAATGGCGATCTACATCTGTCATGCGGCCAGCCCCGTTTTCAAGCCTGCGGTGAACCTGGCGCGCGCCCGAGAAAATCGTGCTGAACCCGGGGATGATGTAAATAGGCGGCTTGTTTTTGCCGCCGCCTTTGCTCCAATCCCTCTATGCGAACTCCCCCGCTTTCCTTGACGCTGGCGCTTCTGCTCTTGGCGGCGCCGCCCCGCACGCCCGTCGCCGCGGCGGATAACAATTCTGCCGCCTCCGCGCGCCAGCGGCTGCGCATGGATGCGGATTGGCGCTTCCAAATCGACGCCGCGCCTGCCACCGCCCCGAAAGGCACGCCGGTCGCCGACTGGCAGTGGCGTCCGGCCGAGGCGTCTTTGAAGGCGGGCTCCGCCGATCAGGCCGCGGCGGCGCTGCCGGCCGACACCGGCTGGCAGAACGTGCAAATCCCCACGGGCGATCTGTTCCACGGCCGGCCGGGCTTTGTCTGGCTGCGCGCCACGCTGCCGGCTGTGCCTGTCAGCGAAAGCCACCAGGTGTACCGCCTGCACTTCGAGAGCGTTGACGATAATGCGACCGTCTATCTTAACGGCAAGAAGCTCGCCCATCACCAGGATTGGAATGACCCGTTTGACGTGGTGTTGCCCGCCGCAGACTGGAAAAGCGCGGGCCCAAACGTGGTGACTGTCTTGGACGAGAACGTTAACAACGCGGGCGGCATGCCCAAACCCGTTACGATCCAAGCCGAGGACGAGGGCTTTGTGCCGGAACCGGCGCGCGAGAGCTTTGACGATCACGGGTGGCGCACGGTTCACTTGCCGCACGATTACGTGGTCGAGGGCACGTTCGACTCCCACGCCAACGAGGACCACGGGTTCCTGCCCACGCCGCCGGCCTGGTACCGGCGCACGTTTCAGGTGCCCGCGGATTGGCAGGGCAAGAGTGTCTGGATCGATTTCGACGGCATTTACACGGACGCGCACATCTACCTCAACGGCAAGTTTCTCGATCGGCACCGCAGCGGCTACATCGGCGCACGCTTTGACCTGAGCCAGGCACTGCATTACGGCGGGGCGAACACGCTGGCCATCCACGTCGATCCCAGCAAGTTTGAGGGCTGGTGGTACGAGGGCGGCGGCATCTACCGGCACGTCTGGCTCAACGTCGCCGCGCCGGTGCACATCGAGCCGGACAGCGTTTTCGTGCGCTCGGACGTGGCCGACGTGGAGGATGGCAGCGCCGCTTCCGCTAACGTCCGCATCGCGGCCACGCTGGTCCGTCCGCCGGACGCTCCTAACGTCACGATGCAGGCGCGCGTCGTGGGACCGGATGGCCGGCAATTCGACGCGCCGCTGGCTCTGGCGGCGGCGGCCGACGGCAAGGTACACGCGGAAGGCCGCCTGACGGTGCCCCAAGCGCAACTCTGGTCGCTCGAACAGCCGCAACTCTACCGGCTGCTGGTCACGGTCGTCCGCGACGGGAAAACCGAGGACGCGCAGGAAGTGCCTTTCGGCATCCGCACGATCCATTTCGATCCGGACCGGGGCTTTCTGCTCAACGGCAAGCCCGTCAAAATCCAGGGCACCTGCAATCACCAGGATTTTGCCGGCATCGGTATCGCTCTGACCGACGATGTGCTCGAATGGCGCGTCCGCCAACTCAAAGCCATGGGCGCCAATGCCTACCGCACCTCGCACAACCCGGTGGCGCCGGAGCTGCTGGACGCTTTCGACCGCCTGGGCATGCTCGTCATGGATGAGACCCGGCACTTCGGCGACACCTACGCGATGAAGACGCCGAACTTCACCGCGGCGACGGATTTAACCGACTTCACCGACATGGTCCGGCGCGACCGCAACCACCCGAGCGTGATCCTGTGGTCCATCGCCAACGAGGAATACATCCAGCAGGATGCAGACAGCGAACCCATCGCCCGCGCGATGAAAGCACGGGTCGACGCGCTCGACGGCACCCGGCCGGTGACGGCGGCGCAAAACATGGGCGGCTACACCAAGGCCGGGATCGATAACGTGGTGGATGTTTTCGGCTTCAACTATAATCCCGATGGATACGATCGCTTCCACCGCGAGCGGCCCCAGCAGCCCATTGTTGGCAGTGAGACGGGCAGCGCCGTCACCACGCGCGGCTGCTACGCCTTGATTCCCTTCCAAAACAGCAAAGGCCATTTCTTCGGGGATCCGACACACGGTTGGGTCACCGCCTACGACCTGAGCGCGCCGGGTTGGGCCGAGACGGCGGAGGACGCCTGGAAGCCGATCGCCCAACGGCCCTTCGTCAGCGGCGGTTTCGTCTGGACCGGCTTCGATTACCGCGGCGAGCCGACGCCGTTCAACTGGCCTTGCATCAGCTCACAGTTTGGCATCATGGACACCTGCGGGTTTCCTAAGGACGACTACTATTATTACCTGGCCTGGTGGGGCGGCAAACCGCTGGTGCATTTGCTGCCCCATTGGAATTGGCCGGCGAACAAGGGAGAAGTTCTCGTCCATTGCCTGGGCAACTGCGCCAAGGTAGAGCTCTTCCTCAATGGCCGGAGTCTGGGCACGAAACCGATGCCGCTCTACGGACACCTCGACTGGAAGGTGCCGTACGAGGCCGGCCGGCTCGAGGCGCGCGGCTATGGCGTCGGCACCCAGGTGTTGGCCACGGATGTGGTTGAGACCACCGGGCCGGCGGCGGCCTTGCGGCTGGCGGGCAGCCGCGCGGAAGTCGCCGCGGACGGGGAAGGGACGGACATCGTGTCTGTGACGCTGCACGACGCTTCGGGACGAGTCGTGCCGACGGCGGACAATGAAGTAAGCTTTGCAGTCACCGGCCCAGGGACCATCGCGGGGGTTGGCAATGGCGATCCCAGTTGCCTTGAACCCGACAAAGCGGACAAACGGCACGCGTTCAACGGCCGCTGCCTCGTGGTAGTGCAGACGAAGGCGGGTGGCTCGGGGA
>CAXUFU010000222.1:0-5391 GCA_964250275.1 uncultured Chthoniobacterales bacterium
GGCGCCGCCCCCCGCTACCAAACAGACACCCCCCCCGGCACCCCACGGGCCTCGACGGTCATAGACCGCCGCTTCAGACAGAGCCGGGCCGAAGATCCAAGAGATGACAAACGTGCTTTCCCGGCTAAGCTTTCCACGCGATGAACAACGAGATCGTCCTGCAAAAGGTGCGCGATTTAGGCGTCGCCGATCCGCTCCAGCCGACGGCGCAGACGTTGCGCCTCGTGCTCGGCGCTTATTTCACGAAGAAGATCTTCGATGAAGATTCGTTCCGCGGCTACCTGGGGGTGCTGAATCCCTCCTTGTACTGCCTGCTCGAAGGGCTGAAGGCGTTCTCGCTCGATCAGTCCGGCATTTCGCACAAGGTGCAGCATACGGTCGACCTGGCGATCGATGTTTTGCGCACGCGCCTGGAACGGCCGGAAATTTCGCCGTTGGAAGCGCGTGAAATCCGGTTCGCCATTCTCGACCTGGTCCGCGAAGCCCGGGATGAATCGAGCGAACAGCGGATTTTGACGCTGGGTTTTGCCGCCTTTGCCGCGACGGCTTTCGTGGCCCTATTGGGCGGGATCGCGGCTGTGGCGGAGAGCAAGAAGAGTGGATTCCGCGTGCCGTTGCTGCGAGACCGCTAAACAGCGCACGCGCTTCCTTCGTTTTCGATGAACCACGATAAACGCGCGCTCGTCACCGGCGGCGCGGGCCTGATCGGCTCTCACCTCGTCGACCTGCTGCTGCGGGAGGGGTGGACCGTGCGCATCCTGGATAATCTGGAACCCCAGACGCACCGCGAAGGCAAGCCCGCCTGGGTCAATCCGCGCGCCGAGTTCGTGGCTGGCGACCTGACGGACCGCGCGACGATCCGCCAGGCCATGGCGGACATCGACGTCATTTTTCACGAGGGCGCCTACGGCGGCTACATGCCGGAAATCGCGAAATACGTGCGGGTCAATAGCTTCGGCACGGCGCAACTGCTCGAGGTCATCCGGGAGGACAATCTGCCCGTCCGCAAGATCGTCGTGGCCAGTTCGCAGGCGGTTTATAGCGAAGGTGCGGCGCAGTGTCCCGACCATGGGTTAGTGTTCCCGGCGGTGCGGCCGATCGAGCAACTGCGCACGGGCGACTGGGCGGTGCATTGCCCCACCTGCGGGTTGCCCACCACGAGCGCGCCCACGCCCGAAAACGCGCCGGTCGGCGGCGAGACGGTCTATGGCTTGACCAAAGTGGACCAGGAAAAGCTGGTCCTGCTCTGGGGCAAGCAGGTCGGGGTGCCGACGGTGGCTTTGCGGTACTCCTGCACCTATGGGCCGCGCCAATCAATTTTCAATCCGTACACGGGGGTGATCGCGATCTTCTGCACGCGTTTGCTCAACGGCCTAGCGCCGGTGTTGTACGAAGATGGGCAACAGACGCGAGATTTTTCCTTCGTCGAAGACATCGCCCGCGCCAATTTGCTGGCGGCCGAATCCGATGCGTTGGATGGGTTGCCGGTGAATGTCGGCAGCGGGCGCGGCGTGCCGATTTACGAAGTTGCCGAGCAAATCTCCGCGGCCTTGGGCATCCGGATTGCGCCGGAGGTAAACGCGGAGTTTCGGCCCGGTGAGATGCGTCACTTGACGAGTGGCACGGAGCGCATCCGGGCGGCAGTCGGGTATGCGCCGGAGACGGACCTAGCGACGGGCATCGGGCGTTATCTGGAGTGGATCCGCGGCCAGGCGGACGTAAAAGATTATTTCACCGAAGCGGCGCGGATGCTCAAGAGCAAGGGTATCGTCCACAAAGCGGAGGCGGGGAAGTGAGCGGTGGTAGGCCGCGACAAAGGTGTTTTGCCGCCGCCGCAGGTTGCGGTAGGTTGAAGGTATGACTACTGTCGAGCTTAACGTCATTGCCGCGGACTTATCCGCCTACCTCGATAGAGTCGCGAGCGGTGAGACCATCCTGTATGAGTCGGATCACCAGCCAATAGCCGAATTGCCTACGCCAGGAGACGACTCCAACCGAATCGTTGACAAAGGAGAACTCGCCCACCGGCGTCAGCTGGTCCAAGACACAAGGGAGTTGCGTGCAAGCATTAAGCGGGAGAGCGGCGTTCATCCGGATAGCACCGAAATGATCCGCGAAATACGCGCCAATGAGTGAACTCGTGGCGGACAGCTGCGTCGTGATCAAGTGGTTGGTCGATGAGCCTGGAACGGCGGGTGCAGATAAGGTGCTTGATGCTTACTCCGCAGGTTCACTGCGGCTTCTCGCGCCCGATCTGATGGACCCGGAGATAAGCAACGTGTTGTGGAAAAAGGTCCGGCGTAACCTCCTCACGCTAGAAAAGGCTTGGCAAGCGTTCGAGATCTTCCGGCGCTATCGATTTACAGTAACGCCTGCGGGCGAGCTGTTGGCTGACGCCATGCAAATTGCGTTCGATTATGATCAGAGTCCTTATGATTGCCTCTACGTTGCTTTGAGCCATCGTGCCGGATGCTCGCTTGTCACAACGGATGAAAAACTGGTCCGGAACGTGGGTCATGCGTTTCCGCAAGTAGTTCTCCTTACGGCATAGCAGAAGCGGCGAGTTGCGGCGTCGTTCGCGTTAGTCTGCGTTGTTCCCCATTATTTCCATGTCCCCCAACGTTTCCGTCATCATTCCGGCGCTCAACGAAGAAGAGCCGATCGCGGCGGTGGTGCGCGCGTGTTGGCAGACGGGCATCCCGCGAGAAGTCATCGTCGTCGATAACGGCAGCACGGATCGCACGGCGGCAGTGGCCGCGGAGGCGGGCGCGCGGGTCGTGAGCCAGCCCGATCGCGGGTATGGCCGGGCTTGCCTGGCCGGCGTCGCCGCGGCGGACCCGGAAAGCGGCATCCTCGTGTTCCTCGATGGCGACGGCAGCGATTGCCCCGAGCTGATGAATCAGCTCGTGCGCCCGATCGAGTCGGGGCTCAAGGATTTTGTCATCGGCTCGCGCATCCGGGGCGAGCGGGAACCGGGCAGCATGAATTTCCAGCAGATCTTTGCCGGGCGATTGGCGGGTCTGCTGATGCGGCTGATCTACGGGGTGAGTTACACCGATATGGGTCCCTTTCGGGCGTTGCGACGGGAGGCGCTGGCAAGATTAGGCATGCGGGAGACGACCTACGGTTGGAATCTCGAGATGCAGATGCGCGCCGCCCGCGCAAAACTGCGCATCCTGGAAATCCCGGTAGGATTCCGCTGCCGCATGGGCGGCCAATCCAAGGTCTCCGGCACATTGCGTGGGACGTTCGTCGCCGGGTGGCGTATCGTGCAGACGTTCGTGCGCATTGCCCGCGAAAAATGATCGCGCCCGGTGCGCGCAATTCTCTGGTTTTATGAACCTCGATGCGGAATGGCTGGAGACGGACGGCCAGGGCGGATTTGCTTCCGGAACGGTGAGCGGCGTGCGCCGCCGGCGCTACCACGGGTTGCTGTTGCCGGCGACGCGTCCGCCAGTCGCGCGCATGATGCTTGTCAACGGCATCGAGGCTTGGCTGCAAACGCCGGCCGGCCGGTATCCGATCTCAACCCAGTGTTACCAAGGCGGCGTGGGCCAAGGGGATGTGTTGTACCCGCGCGGCCAGGATTCTATCGTGGAGTTCAAGGCCGATCCCTGGCCGCGCTGGACTTACCAGTTTGCGGACGGTAGCCGGCTGACGCAGGAGATTTTTATCCATCGGCGCACGGGCCTGACGGTGCTCGCCTGGCGCTTTCAGGCGCCGGAGTCCGAGCAAAGCGGCGCCGGGGCGCGGCTGCAAATCTGGCCGTTGCTATCCGGGCGCGATTACCACGGCTTGCAGCGGGAAAACGCGGCCTTTGCCGCCAACCCGGTGGCGCAAGAGGCTCAGAGCGTCCTTTGGCAACCCTATCAAGGGGTGCCTGGCACGCGGATGTGGTGCAGCGGCGAATATCAGAGCGGCTCCGAATGGTACCGCAACTTTTTGTACGCCGACGAACGGGAGCGCGGGCTGGATTACCTGGAGGATTTGGTCGCGCCCGGGGTCTTTGCGTGCGACCTCGGGACCGATGGCACGGCCGCGCTTCTGCTGGGCGCCGTCGTCGATCCGGCCGCGCCACCAGCCCTGCCGTCGGACGCCGTTCTGGCCACGGCCGTGCCGGCGCTGCGCGAGGAAGAGCAAAGCCGGCGGTCGTCCTTTTCAGCGCTGCTGTTGCGCTCCGGGGACGCCTATCTGGTGCGCGGCGGCCGCGGTGCCACGGTAATTGCAGGTTACCCGTGGTTCACGGATTGGGGACGCGATACGTTCATCTCGTTGCGTGGGCTGTGCCTGGCGGCAGGGCGGTTGACGGAGGCGCGGGATATTTTGTTGCCCTGGTGCTGCCAAACCGCTTCCCGGATGGAGGCGAAGCCCCGGAGTACAACACGGTGGATGCGGCGCTCTGGTTCATCGTGGTGGTGCACGAGTACCTCCGGCAAGCGGCGGCGGCGGTGGGTGACGATGAGGCCGCAAAGCAACGCGACGCGCAGGACGCGCAGCAACTGCTGGCCACCTGCGAGGCGATCCTGGACGGGTACGCCAAGGGCACGCGTTATGGCATCCATCTCGACGAGTCCGACGGCTTGCTGGCAGCGGGCGAGCCCGGGGTGGCGTTGACCTGGATGGACGCGCGGGTCGATGGGCGCGCGATCACGCCGCGCATCGGCAAGCCGGTGGAAATCCAGGCGCTGTGGCTCAACGCGCTCGCGTTGCTGGCGCCGAAGTCAGCGCGCTGGCGGAAACTGTACGCCAGAGGCCGGGAACAGTTTCAGGCAAAATTCTGGAACGAGGCGCGTGGTTGTCTCTATGATGTGATCGACGCCGAGGGCCGGCCGGGACACGCCGACGGCAGCCTGCGGCCGAACCAGATATTTGCGGTGGGCGGCCTGCCGTTGGTGCTGCTGGACGAGGCGCGGGCGCGGGCGGTGGTCGAGAGTGTGGAGCACGCGTTGTTGACGCCAATGGGTTTGCGCAGCCTGGCCGCGGGCGAGCCAGGGTATGTGCCGCATTACGGCGGCGGACCGGCGGAACGCGATGGCGCCTATCACCAGGGCACGGTCTGGCCTTGGCTGCTGGGCCCGTTTGTCGAAGCCTGGGTGCGGATCCGGGGCAACACCCCTGAGGCGCGCGCGGAGGCACGGACGAAGTTCGTCGAGCCGCTACTGGCAACGCTGCCGACGGCCCAAGGCCTGAACCACCTGGCCGAGATCGCGGACGCCGAGCCGCCGCATGCGCCCCGGGGTTGTCCGTTCCAGGCATGGTCCTTGGGCGAGATGACGCGATTGGCTCACGGTGTACTGCAGCCATTGTAAACCGCTGGAGCAGTCTAAGAAAAAGGGAGGGGCGGGCTCTCCGGAGCCTGTCGGACTTAGAACGAGCTTGCCAGAGAGAAGG
>CAXUFU010000223.1:0-4743 GCA_964250275.1 uncultured Chthoniobacterales bacterium
CTGCATGACGCTCCGTTCCCGGCAGGCGAAGCGCCCGCCCTACAGTGGGGCGCGCGCCGGTGGGCTGCGGCCGTCATCTTCGCCTGTCTGCTCGTGTTCGGCGCGGCGGAGACCCGGGCGGAGATCGATCGCACCCATCCGCCGGCGCCGGGACCGGAACCCACGGCCAGCTTCCCGGATTATCAGACGATGGCGCTGCCCAACGGGCTGAAGATTTTCGTGATCGAAAATCACCGGGAGCCGACCGTCACCTTTCGCTTGCTGATCCGTTCCGGCGAAGCGCTCGATGGCGCGAAACCGGGTTTGGCGGACCTGACCGCCTCGCTCCTCAACCGCGGGACGTCCCACCGCACCGCCGCGCATTTCGCCGAGGAAACCGATTTTCTAGGCGCCAGCGTGGAGGCCGGCGCGGAGGCCGATTACACGGATGTCAGCGCCAGTGGGCTGGTCAAGGATGTGACTAAACTGCTCGACCTTTTCGCCGACGCCGCCCTGCATCCCGTGTTTCCGCCCGAGGAACTCGCGCTCGAGCAGCGGCAGGAAATCAGCGAACTCGTCGCCGATAAACAACGGCCCGCCACGCTGGCGCAGCGCCTGCGGGACAAGCTGATTTTCGGCCCCGAAAATCCTTACGGCGAGTATCCGACCGAGGCCTCGCTCAGCGCCATCGGCCGCCAGGATCTGGTGGACTTTCACGCCAAGTATTTTTCCCCTGATAACGCCACGCTGGCGATCGTCGGCGACGTGCATGCCGCGGACATTTTGCCGGTGGTGCAGAAGGCGTTTGCGGATTGGCCGTCCGCGGGCAAGTTGCCCGACCAATCGAAGCTGGCCGACTTGCCCCCGCCACCGAAAAGCCGCGTTATTTACCTGGTCGACCGGCCGGGCAGCGTGCAGTCGACGATTCTCGTCGCCGGCCGCGGCATGGCGCGCAATAACCCCGACGTGCCGGAGTTCAACGTGCTCGACTCGGTGTTAGGTGGCGGCATGTCGGGGCGGCTGTTCCAGAATTTGCGTGAGCGGCACGGGTACACCTACGGCTCCGGCTCGACCATGGAGATGAACCGCTGGGCCGGAGTTTTTTCCGCCAGCGCCGAGGTGCGCAACGAGGTGACGGTTCCGGCGATCCAGGAGATCCTTGGGGAGATTTCGCGCCTGGATAATGAGCCGGTGCCGGAGCCTGAACTGGCCATGCAACGGCAGTACCTCGCCGGCAATTATCTGTTGAGTCTGGAGAGTCCCTTACACACGGCGGAGCGGGTGCAGGCCATCGACTTGTACGGCTTACCACCCGAGTACTTCAAGACGTACGCCCGTCGGGTCGGCGATGTTTCGGCCGGAGTGGTCGAGACCTTAGCGAAGAAGTACCTGGTGGCTGACCAGATGACGGTCGTGGTGGTCGGCGAAGCGAAAGAGGTCAAAGCGCCGCTGGAAAAGCTGGGGCCGGTGCAGGAGTACGACACCGATTTGAAGGAGAAGTGAAGGGGTGTGGCTTTCAAGGCTAGCTGGTCAATTCTGCGGAGGAGAACGCAAGATTTTCTCGTAGTACGAGTGGTGACCGATCCAAATCCACACTAGCCCCTGTCGATTCTCTTTTGCCAACGCTCTGTAAGACAGGCCGACCCGAGCGGACCAAAGTGCCGCAGACACCTTCTTCAAGCGCAGTGACGAGTGGTGAGGATCGGTACGCAGAAGGACGAAGTTCTTGTCGGCCAGATCCCGAACAACCTGCGGAAGATTACGGTAATGAAACCAAAACTGGGGCGAAGCGAAATTCTTCACAGGGGCGTGCATCGCCCAGCTTCAAACTCGCGATCTGCTTCGGCGGCCAAGTGATCCAGCCGCCCCGCCTGTGCGTCTTCCTCGATCTGCCTGTCCCATGCCTCGGCGAGGAACGCCTCGAACCAAGTTTGAAAATTATCCAGTTCCTCTCTCGACAGGCGACTGACCGCAGATTCGAGTTCAACGACGCTCATTCATCAAGGTACCGATTGGCAGATAAGCTGCAAATCTCAAGCGCATGGCAGCGTTTGTAAACTTATTGCACTGGAGTTGAGCCCTTTAGTAGGCTGAAATTCTAGGTGCGAAGTGGCGTGTACTCATAGCGCGCGACAAAATGCTGTTCTACCTGAAGGTCACTGTGGTGCACAAAGCCAAAGCGCTCGTACACAGCTCGGAGGCGCGGGCGGGAGGCTTCGCAGTCCAGTCTCAAAAAACGGCGTTTTAAAGCCGTCGCACGATCCGCCGCCCACTGGAGCATCAGCGTCGAGACATTGCCGCCGGCAAAGCTACGCCGCACCGCCAGCCGGTGAATGTAGGCTGCGTCGTCAGCAACGGCCTCGGGCCAGAAGAGCGGGTCAGAAAGCTGAAACTTGATCGTCCCAGCCGGTACGCCCGCGCAGCACGCGAGCAAGAACAGGCCGGCCGAGACATCGTCGCAAACACGTTCGCAAGTTAGCTCTTCGTCTCGCCACATCGGCATCCCGCGCTCCCTTAACCAACCAGCGGCTTCTACGAGAATATCCGAAACGATCTCGACATCAGCCAGCGTGGCTTGCCGAACGGCAAGATCGGCGAAGGTAACCATTTCGGAAGAACCAGTCTGCCGGCCACCGTCTATTTCCTCGCCACGATCCCGACAAAATCCCGCACGATGCCGAACTCCGGGATGGAAAACGGCTCGGCGCCCGGCTGGCGGACCCACAGGGCGGTGGATGAGCCGCCATCCAGATTGAGCGCACGCTCCGCGTGCAGGCCGGCGGGCAGCAGCGCGGGATCCGCCAGGATCGCGCCCAACTCTTCTAGCGTCACCGCCGAACTCGAGACCAGCGCCCATTCGCCGTCGGGACCGGTGAGCACCGCCGTGCGGCGGGCGCTGCGGCCAATGGTGAAACCCCGCCGCGCCATGCCGCCATCGGCCCGGCACGGGGCGCCGTGCACCGCGGGGCGCGCGTTCTTGCCCGGGAGCGGCTCGGTGGAACGCAGCAGGTGGATGTGGTTGCCGGTCACAATCAGCGCGCCGCTCAGGAGCTTGGTGTGGCTGGGCTGGTGGATCAGGTGCCCGTCCGTCAGCAGCAAGCCGACCGGCTCGAAATCCGGTTGGAAATACCCGCCGTTGGTACCGGCGAGACAATGATTGCTTTGCATGACCTCGGCCACGCGGCCGCGGCCCATGGTACCCTGGTCGAAAACCCGGAACGTGTACTGGCGGGCATGAAAGCTGACAAAGTGCAGCGTGGCCCGCAGGGGAGCCCCGCCCGGCGCCGCCTGGCCCATAACGGTTTGCGCGTGGTGCTCCACGCCTGGAGCTGCAGAGGGCAAAGTTTCACTCGATGCCAGCTTCCATTGCGCATGGACCGGATGCGCCCAACCGAAGGCCAGCAACAGCAACGCGAGGAAGACCCGAGAAACGGCGGGGCGGCTGGTCATCGTTACAGGCATACAAGGCAGGCTTCCCTCGGGAGCGGAGGCGGCAAGCGCCGAACGCGTCGGCTGCAAGGTAGCGACGCTTCCGGCACGGGCAAGGAACAGCTATTTCGTGCCAGGCGCTCGGCGCTTTGCGAGAAGCGTACCGCCCGGCCGGCGGAGCGCCCGCCCGACAAAAAAGAAATAGCGGCACACACTCGGCGCGGCAATGATGACTCCCACTGCCGTGTTCGTTTCCTCGAGTCCCCAACAAACCGCGGCGTTCGGCCGTGAACTCGCCACCCACGCGCAACCCGGCGACGTCTGGGCGTTAACCGGGGAGCTCGGCGCGGGCAAGACGCACTTTGTGCAGGGCGCGGCCGCTGGCCTCGGCAGCCCTGCCGCGGTTACCAGCCCCACTTTCAATCTGGGGCACGAGTATACGGGGGGGCGGCTGCCGCTTTTCCACTTCGATTTTTACCGGCTGCGGGACGCGTCCGAGGCGCTGGCGCTCGGCCTCGACGAGTATCTCGCGGCCGGCGGCCTGACCATCATCGAGTGGGCCGGCAAGTTCCCCGACCTCCTGCCTGCTGCGACGGTCTGGCTGGATTTCTTGGTGAAGGAAGGCGACCTGCGCGAAATCCGAAAACGATGACCGGTCTCGCTCTCGAATGTTCCTCGGCGCGCGGCAGCGTTGCGCTGGGCGACGGTGACGGGCGCATCCTCTGGCGGACCGAGTTCACCGCCGGCCGCGGCCATGGCAACAAATTCTTTCTCGCGCTTGCGGAGGCCTTGCGGACGCTGGACGAAACGGGTGCCGGGAAGCTGGGCGAGATCGTGGTTGGGTTGGGTCCGGGCTCATATTCGGGCGTCCGGCAAGCGATCGCAGCCGCGACGGGTTTGAGCGCCGCGACCGGGGCCGACCTGAATGGTGTGCCGTCGCCGCTGGCGCTGGAAACGGATGCAACGGTGTATCAGACGGTCGGCGACGCGCGACGCGGCACGTTTTATTATACGGCGGTCGAGCGGGGTGTCTGTGCTGCCGGGCCGGAGTTGCTCGAAAGCCGCGCCGAGTTGCTGGAGCGGTGCGCGCAGCGCCCGGGTTGGCCGGTGCTGGCCGTGGAATGCGATAGTGCCGTCTGGCCCGACGCGCGGGCTGCGTTCCCGCTCGCGGAACGTCTGCTGGGGGTACCAGCTTCCGAGCGCCGCGGGCTCCCGCTCGAGCCGTTGTACCTGCGCCCGACCACCATCACCTTGCCAAAACGCTAAGATGTTGGGACTTGAAGTCGCGAAGGCAGCCATGAGCAATCCAAAAACTTGGACGGGGCCGGGCCGGGG
>CAXUFU010000223.1:4753-5378 GCA_964250275.1 uncultured Chthoniobacterales bacterium
CCGTCGTGCCCCTGACTGTCTGCCGCCGGGCCACACCTCGGACAAATAGGGGCACGACGGAGCGTGCCCGTCCAAGTTTTTGGGGGAGCAAATGGGCGGTGTTCATGGGTAGGGATCGCTCCCCTGAGCCCGTCCCTGACTGGTGTCTCGCCGGCGTTCCAGACAGGATGCCGTGGCCGGCGTAAGTTCCAGCTTTCCAGACAGTCAGGGACCGGCTCAGGAGAGCCATCCCTACCTTTAGGGGTTTGGAGTAATGCCGAATATTGCCTCCACTTTTCAGCCGCCACGGTGGCTTTGTCATGGGCATCTGCAAACCATCTTGCCCGTTGTCTGGCCTCGGCGGATCCGGCTGGACTATTTTGCTGAACGCCTCGAGCTCGCCGACGGCGACTTTGTCGATCTCGCCTGGGCGCGCGCCGGTTATCAGCGCCTCGCGATTCTCTCGCACGGACTCGAAAGCGATGCGCGCGCGGGGTACATCCGCGGCCTGGCCGCGGCGCTGAATGCGGCCGGCTGGGACGTGCTCGCCTGGAGCTTTCGCGGGTGCGGGCCGCATCCGAATCGGCTGCCGCGCTTCTATCACAGCGGCGAGACGGGCGATCTCTCCGCCGTCGTCCGCCATGCC
>CAXUFU010000224.1:0-5376 GCA_964250275.1 uncultured Chthoniobacterales bacterium
TCTTTGCGCTGCACATACGCATGCCGACGCTTGCGTTTGATGACCTTGTTGTACTGTTTGCCCATAGGGAGAGTTGGAGACTTTGTGCGCTGACCTGGTTGATGAGAGTTGCTAAGCAATAACGCGGGAGACCGCCAGCGAAGCAACCCCTTTCTCCGCTTGGTGCCGTGTTCGGGCCGCCGGGATGACCAAAAAGTAACATCCGGCGAGAAGCTTCCGGCAGGGCGTTAGCCCTATGGTTGGCTTGCTTGCAGTCCACAGGGGAAAATCGTCGGCTGCCGTGAAATGGAAAGTTATGGATAAGATCAGAAACATCGCAATCATCGCCCACGTTGACCACGGGAAAACGACGCTCGTCGACTGTCTCCTGCGCCAATCCGGCACCTTTCGGTCCAACCAGAAGACCGAGGAGCGCATGATGGATTCCATGGACTTGGAACGGGAAAAAGGGATTACCATCCGCGCCAAGAACGCCGCTTTCCAGTACGAAGGCTATCACGTCAACATCGTCGACACCCCCGGCCACGCAGATTTCGGCGGAGAAGTCGAGCGCATCATGGGGATGATCGACGGCGTGCTGTTGGTGGTCGATTCGCACGATGGGCCGCAGGCGCAGACGAAGTTCGTCTTGCGCAAGGCGCTCGAACAAGGCGCCAAAGTCATCGTCGTCATCAACAAGATCGACCGGGAAAACGCCCGCCCGCACAAGGTGCTGGACATGGTCTTCGATCTGTTCGTGGAGCTAAACGCCACCGATCTGCAGCTAGATTTCCCGGTGATTTACGCCAGCGCCAAGGCCGGCTACGCCGTCAAAGAAATCCACGAGGATCGCCGGGATATGAAGCCGCTCTTTGACGCCATCATCAAGGAAATCCCCCCGCCCACCGGCACCGGTGAGTCCTTCCTGCAGATGCTCGTCTCCAATCTGGACTACAGCGAATACCTGGGCCGGATTGCCTACGGGCGCATTCTCAGCGGGCGCGTCAACGTGAGCGATACCGTCGTGGTGGCGCATGGCGATGGCCGCCGGGAACGCGGCAACGTGACCGCCCTCTTCGGCCATCAAGGCATGGAAAAGATCGAGCTCAAACACGCCAGCGCGGGCGATATCATCGGCCTGTGCGGGTTTGAAGACGTCTTCATCGGGGAGACGATCACGGACAGCGAAGAACGCCCGGCGCTGCATTTCACGGAAATCGACCCGCCGACGATCACAATGGGCATCCTGGTCAACGACGGCCCCCTGGCCGGGCGTGAAGGCAAGATGGTCACCGCGCGCAATATCCGGGAACGGCTCGTACGCGAGACCCGCACCAACGTCTCGCTCCAGTTCAGCGAGACCGAGACGGCGGGTGCTTTCGAACTCAAAGCTCGCGGGGAAATGCAAATCGCCATTCTGGTCGAGCAAATGCGGCGCGAAGGTTTCGAGGTCCTCGTTTCCCGCCCGGAGGTCATCTACAAGCGTGACGAACAAGGCAATTTGCTCGAGCCCTACGAAAACCTGAACGTCGACGTGCCGAATGAAAACCTCGGCGACATCCTGCAATCGTTGGCGGCGCGCAAAGCCGAGATCACCAACATGGTGCACAACACCCACTCGGTCACGGTCGACGCCGTGATCCCCACGCGCGGGCTGATCGGTTTCGAGACCGACCTCGTCAACGTGACCAAAGGCCTCGGCATCGCCAGCCATTTGTTCAAGGAATACGGCCCGCACAAGGGGGATATCCCGAGCCGGGACAAGGGCGTGCTGGTGGCCATGGAAAACGGCGTGAGCACGGCCTACGCGCTGGACACGATCCAGGAGCGCGGCCGGCTGTTCATCGCGCCGCAGGAGGAGATTTACGCCGGGATGATCATCGGGGAGAACGCCCGGCCGGACGATATGCCGGTCAACCCGTGCAAGGCAAAGAAGCTGACCAACATGCGCAGCCAAGGCGATGGCAAGGGCATTTCCCTGGCGCCGCCGCTAGTGATGACGTTGGAGCGCTCGCTGGAATACATCGCACCGGACGAGTACGTCGAGGCAACCCCGAAGTCTTTGCGGCTGAGGAAGAAAATCCTCGATGCCAGTATGCGCAAACGGGCCGGGAGCGCCGCCGCGGGCGCGAACGTGGATTGAGGCCTATGCGAAGCGGTGCTGCGGTCACGCCCAATGGTTTTGCGCACCAGCTTGTCAACTCCTCGCTGTGCGCGGTCGCAGGAGTGCATTGACAGAGGCTGGTCGATGTCTTAGTGACGAGCCGGTGATGGGCAAGGGGAATCGTCTGCGGTCTGCCGCGCTCGTTGCGCTGGCCACTCTTCTGGTGGTGGCGGGTGCTCGCCTGGCCCCTGCGCAGACCACGCCTGAAACTTTTAGCGCGCGCTTCGAGCGACTCGAAGCCACGGCCGCGCCCGCCCAGCTTTACGCGCTGCTCTACGATCTGCCCAAGGGCGGTGATCTCCACCATCACCTGGCCGGCGACGGGTTGCCGGAGGATTGGTACGCCATTGCCACCGATCCTGCCCGCAACGGTGGGAACACCTTCTATACCCGTTTGTCTCTCGCGCATTACGACGGGAATGAAAATGCTCCCGCCGTCCTGTTCAAAACCATCCAGCAGTCTGCTTTCGACGCCCTGCCGCCAGACCAGCGGTCGGACTACAAGGCGATTGCCAGCTTTTCGCCGGAGGAGCGCGCGGCCTGGGAGTCTTCCATCCTGCTCGATCGCCCGGGCAAAGGCCGCGACGAGTTCTTCGAGAGCACCTGGCCGCGCCTGGGCGCATTACTCACGGACCCGCATGTCCTGGCCGAACTCACGGCCGTCAACATGCGTCGCTTCGGTGCCGAAGGCGTGCGTTACCTGGAAATCCAGGCTCTGCCGTTTCGCGAGGTGGATCAGGCCGGCCAACCGATGGACGCCGAAAAGGTCGCGCAAATATTTACCGAAAGACTGACCCGTCCCGATGCGCTCGCCACCGGGGTGACGGTTCGCTTCCAGTATTGCGTCATTCGCTTCCTGCCGGACGCTGAGGCGGACGTGGCGCGGGCTTACGCTTTCCTCGATAAGCACCGGGACTGGTGGGTGGGCATTAACATGGCCGGGCGCGAGGATCGCCAGATCGGTCACCCGTCGCGCTTCCTGCCGATCTATCGGCAGGAGCGCCGGACCTACAGTGGCGTCAATATCTCTATCCACGCGGGTGAGACCGACGAACCGGACCATCATGTGCGAGAGACCTTGCTGCTCGGCGCGACCCGGATCGGCCACGGCGTCAACCTGATCGATGATCCCGACACCATGCTGCTCATGCGCCAGCAACAATACCTGGTCGAGATCAACTTGATCTCGAACCGGCTGCTCGAATACGTGCCCGATCTGAGCACACATCCGTTCCCGGAGTACTTGCGGTTCGGCATTCCGGTCTGTTTGAACACCGATGACCGCGGCATGTTCGGCTCGGATCTGACCGACGAGTATTACACTGCCGTGACCTTGTACCACCTGACCTGGCCGGAAATCGTCTCGCTGGGACGCAACTCGCTGGCTTACGGGTTCATGCAGCCGGAGAAAAAAGCCGCGCTGCTGGCGGATTACGACCGGCGCGTGACGGCGTTCGAGGCCAGGTACAGCCGCGATGACTGGCCGGCGGCGCTGCCACGACCTGACGCCGTGGCGCACACGTTTTACGCTGAGCACAATTTTCCCGGCGTGTTCCCCGGCAAATAGCGGCACCCGCGCGCGTGCCGCGGTCCGCAATCTATCAGCGACGGCAAACCCGCGCGTACCCTGCGCTGGAGGGGCTTTCTCCGGACGAGGCTGGCGTTCGCTTCCGGCCGGCGCGGCACCGGCGGGTGCTGGCACTTTTGCGTTTGACAAGCCGCGCTTGATCGTTAACCTATCCGCGTTGCTCATCTGATTGTTCTTCTGGGCAGACCGGCTCTTGTTTCGCTTCCTTGCCGGCGCGCATCTTGCTCGGGACGTTGACGCAGGGCAGCATCCCAGCATTTCCCTCGGTATGGCGGGTCATAGCAAGTGGTCGAAGGTCAAGCGCATCAAAGGTCCGCTTGATGTCAAACGTGGTCAGGCATTCAGCAAATTAGTCAAAGAAATCACTGTTGCCGCCCGCCTGGGTGGTGGCGACCTTTCGGGCAATCCCCGTCTGCGCTCCGTCGTTGAGACTGCTAAAGGCCAAAACATGCCGCGAGAGAATATTGAGCGCGCAATTAAAAAAGGAACCGGTGAACTCGAAGGTGCGAATTATGAAGAGACCGTTTACGAGGGCTACGCGCCCGGCGGCGTCGCCCTCATCGTCGAGGCTGCGACCGACAACAAGAATCGCACCGCCGCGGATTTGCGGCTGATCTTCAGTAAAAACCACGGGAGCCTCGCGGCCAGCGGCAGCGTTCTTTACATGTTTCATAAGAAGGGTCAGATCACTATCCCCCGTTTGCTGGCCGAGGAAGATCGCATCCTGGAGTTGACGCTGGATGCCGGCGCCGAGGACCTGACCACCGAGGACACGCATTACGTCGTGACGACCCCCTCGGACCGCTTGTACGCCGTGGCGGAAGCGCTTCGAGCCGGCGGCATCACCGCCGAGACCCAGAAGCTGACTTACCTGCCCGATACCACCGTCTCCGTGAGCGACGAGACGACGGCCTCCCAAGTCCTCCGTTTGTACGAGGTGCTGGAAGACAACGACGACACGAAAAACGTTTACTCCAATTTCGATATCCCCGATGACATCCTGGCCCGGATGTCGGCTTGATTTCTCCCCGGCCTGAACTATCCGCGGCCCTCCCGCTTCTGGCGGAGACCGTTCCTAGTTCAACGCGGAAAAGCGTCCTGAGAGTCCCTGGGGATCGCCCGAGGGACGTACGTCCGGCCACACTGCGAGTTTGCCATCATTTGATCATGACAGAAGCTAAAGAAGAAGAATCCCTGCGCACCGCGGGCGATCCCGCCGTTACTGCACCGCCCGAGACGGGCGCGCCGGGAAAAAAGGCGCCGCGGCGCAAAGTGGCGGCGCGCGGCAAACTGGCCGCTGAACCTCCCGCGGACGGTGCCGCTGAAACGGTCAAGGTGAAAAGCCGGGGGCGCAAACCCAAAGCGCTAGCGGCGGTGACGGAAGCCGCGGCTGCACCCTTCCCTGCTGCCGACCCGGAGCCGATGCAGCCGGAACTCTCGTTGGCCGCACCCTCGCTCTCGCCGGACGCCTCTCGCGCGTCGGCGGAGAAAACGGTGGGCGTCGTCGAACATCCGGGACAGCCGGAAACCGCAGAAGCACCTGCCGCGGTACCGGCTCCTGCGCTCGACAACACTTCCGCGCCCGCGCCGGTTGCCGCCGCCGGCCTGCTTGCGCCACCGCCAGAGATGTCGCCGGCTGTACCAG
>CAXUFU010000225.1:0-5374 GCA_964250275.1 uncultured Chthoniobacterales bacterium
CGCTCCGTCGTGCCCCTGGCTGTCTGCCGGCGCCCCCAGCCTCCCGGAACGGACAAATAGGGGCACGACGGAGCGTGCCCGTCCAAGTATTTGCCGGGGCGCTTGGGCTTGCGAACCCCCACTACTTCTTTTGAGAGGCCATTAGGCGGCTTGTCGCAGGCGCTGCAAACTAATCCCATTGACTTCGCCGGCGCGGCTTACTATCTAGCGCGTGATGCCTTCCGCTCCGGCCCGCGTTCGCGCCACGATTGCCGCTTGGGCGCTGAGCGGCCTTCTCGCCCCCGCCGTTTTCGGCCAACAGCGAGCGCCCGTGCCGGCGGTGGACACGACGAATCGCACGCAGGTCATCGACCTCTACCAGAACTACTATCTGCCCGGGAATAACGTCGACCCGGCTTGGACGGGCGATGTCGCGACGGGAGTAGCGGGTACTTTGAGCCAGGCGTATCTCACCGCCACGTTGCAGCGCCTTAACTATTATCGCGCGATGAGCGGCGTGGGGAGCGACCAGGTGTTCGGCGCGGCTGAAGATAACGCCGACCAGCAAGCGGCTCTGATGATGGCGGCGGAGAGTAATATCTCGCATACGCCGAGCCCCGACTGGACCTTCTACACGGCTGCGGCCGCCGAGGCCTGCGCCGATTCCAACATTCGCCTCGATAGCGTCGGCGACGAAGGGCCGGGCGCCGTGGATCGGTTCATGTCCGATGCCGAGGCCAACAACTATTTCGTGGGCCATCGCCGCTGGTTCATCTATCCGGGAGAAGGCGTCATGGGCGCCGGCGCCGTGCCGCCCTCGGCACTCAGCGCGGGCACTGCGGCGATCTGGATTCTCAATCTGGTCACGCGCCCCGCGGACGCTCCGCTTTCCACCTCCTGGCCCCCGGCAGGGTATGTTCCTGCCAGCCTCGTCTTTGATCGCTGGTCGTTCTCCTATCTGAACGCCGACTTTAGCCATACGACCGTATCCGTCAGCAAAAACGGCGCCGCAGTGGGCGTCCAACAGGAAGCGCTGGTGGGCCAATCGAGTGCCGATGATTCCACCATCGTCGGCGATAACACCATCGTGTGGGAGCTGCCGGCCAATGTGGTCAGCCTGACGGGCGACGAGACGTACGCCGTCCATCTGGCCAATGTGGGTGTAAACGGTACGCCGCGGGACTTTGATTATACGGTGACGAGCATTCAGGCCGAGTTGAGCACGGTCCAGGTGTCCGCGCCGGTGCCGATCGCACATCGCACGGGACCCGTGGTCGGCAAGTTCGAGTTCAGCCGCGACGGGGATCTTTCGCCCGCGCAAACGGTGCAGTATCGGATCGGCGGCACGGCGGTGCCGGGAAAGGATTACCACGCCTTGAGTGGGTCGGTCACCTTCCCGCCGGGAGTTGCGGTGGTGAAAATCCGCGTGACGCCAGACACCAGGGCCGGACTCAAAAACCAGCAGACGGTGATGTTAACGCTCAAGCCCTCGGCCAATTACCAACTGGGCAGCACGAGGCAGGCGACCGTCCTGATCAAGAAGTAAGCCGGAAGACGAGGGAGATTGATCTCCGACCCGCTCCCTGATTGTCTTGGCAAGACCCGGCAAGTCGCACCTCCGCCAACCCTTCGCCGGATCACCGCACGCGATGACGACAGAAACATCTCCGCCGCAACCGGCGCTCAAGTTCATTTTTGTCACCCTCGTGCTGCTGGTGCTGGGCTTTGGCATCATTATCCCGGTCCTCCCCGGACTGGTCACCGGGTTCCGGGGCGGCAGCGTGGCCGAAGGAGCAGCCAGCTACGGCTGGGTGATTGGCACCTTCGCACTGATGCAGTTCATCGCCTCGCCCATTCTGGGCGCGCTCTCGGATCGCTTCGGCCGGCGCAAGATTATCCTCGTGGCGCTGGCGGGCGCGGCCATCGATTACGTGATCATGGGTTGGGCGCCGAGCCTCGGCTGGCTGTTCGTCGGGCGAACGATCTCGGGCATCACGGCCGGCGCGCTGGCCACGTGTAACGCCTATGTCGCCGACGTGACGCCGCCGGAGAAACGGGCCCAGGGGTTCGGGCTGGTCGGCGCCGCTTTCGGGCTGGGCTTTATCGTCGGGCCCGCCTTTGGCGGCTTGCTTGGCCAGTACAACTTGCGCCTGCCCTTTTTCGTGGCGGCGGGCTGCGTCGGGATCAACTGGCTTTATGGCGCGTTCGTCCTGCCGGAGTCTCTCCCGTTGGAGCGGCGGCGCGCCTTCGAGTGGAAGCGGGCGAACCCGGTCGGCGCGCTCATCGTGCTGCGGCGTTTCCGGGGCGTGCTCGACCTGGCGGCGATGTATTTCGCGTACATGCTCGGCACCGTCATCCTGCAAAGCATCTGGGTGCTTTACACCGGCTACCGCTATCACTGGGGCACCTGGGAGGTGGGCCTGTCCCTGACGTTGGCCGGGGTCATGGCCGCGGTGGTGCAAGGGCGTCTGGTGCGGCCCATCCTGGCGCGGCTGGGCGAGCGGCGCGGCCTCGCGACGGGCCTGATGCTGGGCGCGTTCATCATGTGCGGCTACGGCCTGGCGTGGCAAGGGTGGATGATCTACGCGCTGCTCTTCGTCGGCTCACTCGGTGGCATCGCGGGACCGGCGGCGCAATCGCTCATCACCCGGCATGTGCCGCCGGATCAGCAGGGCATCGTGCAGGGCTCGCTGACGGGACTCACGAGCCTGGCGGGAATTTTTGCGCCGCCGCTGGCGGCGTGGAGTTTTAGCGCCTGCATCTCGCCGCACAGCCGCTTTTACCTGCCAGGCATGCCCTTTTTCGAGGCGTCGGTCCTGTGTGTCATCGCCCTTTTCCTGGCGCTTCGCTCCTTCCGCATCGACGACGCCCTCGAGCGGGCGCACACCTGAAAATCTCAGCCGCCGCAAAAAAGCGGGCGGGCAACGCCAGCCCGAGTTTCGATAAGAGCAAAACAGGGCCGTTCTCACCGCGCTCCCGCGCTTCTTCTCGTCATCCTCATGCTCTCCGACAACCCTTCCTACCCCGCTCCTGCTGCCGGCGCTCTTCCGCACCCGCCCCAAGCTGCCCTCGAGGCGATCACGCCCGCGGATTTGCTCAAGCACATCGAAGTCCTGGCGTCCGACGAGTTCGAAGGCCGGGCGCCGGGCAGCCGCGGCGAAGATCTCTCCGTGGACTACATTCAGGCGCAGTTCGCCGCCCTCCGCCTGGCGCCGGGCAACCCGGACGGCACCTACACGCAAGAAGTGCCGATGGCCGGCATCACCAGCACGCCGACCGCCACCTTCACGGTCGGCGGGCAAAGCATCGCGCTCAGTTACCCGGATGATTTCGTGGCTGGCTCCAACCGGCTCGTGCCGGAGGTCAAGGCGGAGAACTCCGAGGTCGTCTTCGTCGGTTACGGCGTGGTCGCGCCCGAATACGGCTGGGACGATTACAAAGACGTCGATGTGCGTGGCAAGACGCTCCTGATGCTCATCAACGATCCCGCCATCCCTGATCCACACGATCCCAGCCAGCTTGACGCCACGATGTTCAAGGGCAAGGAGATGACCTACTATGGCCGCTGGACGTATAAGTACGAGATCGCCGCCAAAAAAGGGGCGGCGGCGGCGGTCATCATCCACGAAACAGGTCCGGCCGGGTATCCGTATTCGGTTGTGCGCATGAGCTGGGGCAAAGAGCATTTTACCATCGACGCTCCGGATCGGAACATGAGCACGGTGCCGGTACGCTCCTGGGTCACCGAAGATGTGGCCAGAAAGTTGTGTACCGGGAGCGGCCATAGCCTGGAAGAGTTGAAGCAGGCGGCGTTGTCGCGGGACTTCCGGCCCATCGCCCTGGGCATCACGGCGGACATCGCGGCCACGCAGGTGGTGCGTCCGTTCAAGTCGCACAATGTCCTGGCCGCGCTGCCCGGCGCCGACCCGGCTTTGGCTAACGAATGGGTGGTGTACACCGCCCACTGGGATCACCTGGGCAAACAGTCGGAGTTGCAAGGCAGCGACATTTTCCATGGCGCGGTGGACAATGCTTCCGGCGTGGCCGCGCTGTTGAACATCGCCCAGGCGTTTACCCGGGCGCGGCCGGCCCGTTCGATTTTGTTTATGGCGCCGACCGCCGAAGAGTCCGGCTTGCTGGGCGCGCAATACTACGCGGAACATCCGCTCTACCCGCTCTCTCAGACGCTGGCGAACATCAACATCGACGGCATTGCCGTGCACGGCAAAACTGCTGACCTCGAGGATCTGAGCAACGATAACAGCACGCTCGACGACATGTTGCGCGATGCCGCCGCCCGGCAGGGGCGCACGCTCAAACCCAATAGCCGGCTGGAAAACGGCGGGTTTTATCGCGCGGACCACTTCGAGTTTGCCAAGGCGGGGGTGCCCGCGCTCTACATGAAGAGCGGCGTAGAGTTGATCGGCCAGCCGCCGGGTCTGGGAGACCAGCTCGAGTCGGAGTTCATCACCGAGCGCTATCACAAGCCCGCCGACCAGATTTCGCCGGACTGGGATCTCTCCGGTGCGGTGGAGGACATGCAACTCCTCTTTGAGGTAGGTTGGGCGGTCGCCAACGGCAGTCAATTTCCTCAGTGGAAGCCCCACAGTGAGTTCAAAGACAGGCGCGACGAAATGTTGGCGCACGGATAAGGGCAGTAGCAGCCACGACCGTAAGAAACCGTCGCTTTAGAATTTATCTTTATTGTTCCGATGACCAACCGACCTTCGCCCCACGCCAGGATCTGCGCCGCCGCTTGGTGTTTAGCCGCTTGCGGCCTGCACGCCTCCGTGGCGGGTGCGGCGCCAGGTTCACCCACCCCCTCGCCGGCAGCAGCGACACCTTCGCCAACCGTTGCTCCAACGGCTGCCCCCTCTCCGGCTTACGAGGCTCCGCCCACCTACGACGGCGTGCAGCAGAGCAAATACATCACGACGGCGAACAACGCTTTCAGTGCCGAGCGCAAGGCAAAGTTCCAGGCGTTTCTCGATGCGCGAACGGCTTTTGAAAACGCCGGAGGCATCAGCACGAAGGGGTTGACGGATAAAGCGGCCGTTATTGCCCGGCGCGACCTCCTGGCCAAGCTGCGGACGGCCAACGAAGATTATCTCGCCTTTGTCACGACCCAGGTAGAGACGTACCGGGCCGAACTGGCCAAGACTCCCTTGGTCCCTGCCGACGTCGACTCTCTCGCCGCGGGTTTTGCCAAGCAGGCCAGCGTCTCCGGCGCGGTCAAGATGCAGCAAACCGAGAAGGATTTGCTCACCTGCTCGGACGAGATGCTGGCCGACCTGCAAAAATGGAACGGTGAGTGGTCGCTGAGTTCTGCTGACAAATTGGTGTTCAAGCAGAAGTCCGACCAGAAGGCCTATTCCGCGCTGGCACAGAAGTACAA
>CAXUFU010000226.1:0-5370 GCA_964250275.1 uncultured Chthoniobacterales bacterium
GATGGAAGACGCGTCCGCGGCCGTGGCAGCGGCGGCAGCAGCCGCGCCCGGGTGGCGTGCCACCGCGCCCGAGGAGCGGGCGGCGTTGCTCGAAAAGATGGCCGAACTCATGCGGGCGGAACGTTTTTCGCTCGCGGCCCTGGAGGTCTTTGAGGTCGGCAAGGCGTGGATCGAAGCGGATGCCGACATCGCGGAGGCCATCGATTTTTGCGACTTCTACGCCGCCGAAATGCGGCGGCTTGGCCAGGCGCAGCCGACCGCCGCGGTGCCCGGTGAAAACAGCGTCCAAGAGTACCTGCCGCGCGGCATCGGCCTGATCATCGCGCCCTGGAACTTCCCGCTGGCAATCCTTTGCGGCATGACGGTCGCCGCTCTGGTCACGGGCAATACGGTGGTGATGAAGCCGGCCGAGCAATCGAGCGTCGTGGCGGCGCGTTTCGCCGATCTCGGGCGCCGCGCCGGTTTGCCGCCGGGCGTGCTCAACTTCCTGCCCGGCCGCGGCGAGGATGTCGGCGAGTATCTGGTCAATCATCCGAAGATCGACTTCATTGCGTTCACCGGTTCGCGCGAAGTCGGCCTCAAGATCTGGGAGGCTGGGGGACGCACGCAGCCCGGGCAGGCGCAACTCAAGCGGGTCGTCTGCGAGATGGGCGGCAAGAACGCCCTCATTATCGACTCGGACGCCGACCTCGACGAAGCGGTGGTGGGCGCCATCTACTCGGCCTTTGGTTATCAAGGCCAGAAATGTTCCGCGCTTTCCCGGCTGATCGTCCTCGCCGACGTGTACGAGCGCTTTTTGAGTCGCCTGGTCGAGGCGGCCTCGTGCCTCAAATGCGGTTCGCCCGAGGAACCGGCGACCATCATTGGCCCGGTAATCGATCAGGAGGCTTTCGCACGCATCCGGGGCTACATCGACATCGGCAAGCAGGAAGCCCGGCTGGCTTTTGCGGGCACCGTGCCCGGCGGCAACGGCTACTTCATTCCCGCCACGATCTTTGCCGAAGTCCAGCCGGGAGCACGTATTGCCCGGGAGGAGATATTTGGGCCGGTCTTGAGCGTACTCAAAGCGCGCGACTTGGACGAAGCGATCCTGTGGGCGAACGACACGGAGTTTGCCTTGACCGGTGGCATCTATTCACGCAGCCCGGCGAACATCGCGCGGGTCAAGCGGGAGTTGGTCGTGGGCAAGCTCTATATCAATCGGACGATTACCGGCGCGATCGTGGCCCGCCATCCGTTCGGCGGCTTCAAGATGTCAGGCGGCGGCACGAAGGCCGGCGGCCGCGATTACCTGTTGAACTTTGTTTTTCCGCGGGTGGTGACCGAGAACGTGCTGCGTCGCGGCTTCGCCCCGGGCGACGAAGGCGCGCCCTTGGGTGAGAGTGCCAGTCCGGCGGGAATCTAGTGTCGTCAGTGAAGCTGCCGTTCGTAAACAAGGTAGGGGTGGGCTCTCCGAGCCATCTACAAGCTGTCTGGAAAGCCTGCCGCGAGCACGGCGCCTCCAGCAAACAAATGGGACGGCTCGGAGAGCCCGCCCCTACCTCATTTTGGATGCCGCTACGCGGCGGCTACAAAATCTACCTTCCGGGATCCGTAAACTGCGCCAGCTCCGACTGGTAGGCCGGTACGTTGTGCACCGCTTGTTTGGCCAGCGTTTGCGCCTCTGGCAACCGTCCCGTCTCGAGCGCAAACGTCGCGGCCAGCCACTGGCGCCCACCGGCCTGGCGCGGATCGGGCGTCGCGTCGGCGAAATAGCGGGCGACGACCAGGAGCGTCTCGGGCGCCAAGTTCGTCCAAGGCACCGTGATCGTGCCGTAAGGCGTGCTCGCCTGCACCGCATCTGCCTTTGCGCTGGCGATCCCGCGCGGATAGGGGATGTTCTGGAGCGTCGCGATCGGCCGGGGATAGCCGCCCCGCGCGTTCAGGTCGGCAATCAGCATTTTCCGGAAGGCAATCAGCAATCGGCCGCGGGCCAGGGTCGCGTCGCGGGTCTTGATCAAGCCCGGGTCGGTCAAGGGCAGCCGTTCCAAGGCCGCCACCGCCGCTTCAAACTTATAGCCGCCTACCAGCTTCTGGTACTCCTCGCGCGCCGCTTGCCAGCGGGCGATTTCCACCGGGTCCGGTCCGGCGGCGGGAGTCGGCGTGACCTCGGCAGCGGCCGGCGTGGGTGTGGCCGCGGGAGGTGTGGCTGCCGGTGTCGCCGTCGGCTGGGGCTTGGGCAGAGCGAGCTGCACTTCGGCAGCGGAGAATGCTTCGACCATTTTGCCGGTGGTCTGAAGTTGCGCCAGGGCCTGCGCAAAACTGGCCCGCAGCTTCGCTGGATCGGTTGTGCCTCGGGTGAACTGGTCGTGCAGCGGCGCGTAGAGCTGGTAATCGTGGATGAACCGGCGCGCGATCGGCTGGTAGTCCTTGATCCACTGGTAGGGACCAGGCGGTTTGGCGTTGGAGTAGGCTTCGAAGAGCTTGTCGGCATCGTCAAACTCATCCATGCCCCAGTCCTTGAGCCCAAAGAGAAACAAGGCCAGGCTTTCGCAGCCGTCCCGGTTCCAGGTCTCCGTGGCTCTGGAGCCGATCTCATCGTCCGAGCGAAGAAAGCGCCCGGCTTCGACAAAGAAGTTGGCCAGCTTTTTCTGGTCGTCGGCCTTGGAATACATACCGGCGCTCGTCAGCCGCCCGAAGGCGTCGCGCGCATCGCTCATTTGATGGTTGAGCAGGGCGGCCATGCCGTAATGCAGGCGCACCCAATCTTGCAACGGCCGCGGCAAATCGCCTTGCTTGAGCAGCGCGGCCAATTCGTTCTGGGCCGTGGCGTACTGTCCTTCGACGATCTGGTGGCGCGCGTCCTCGTAGCTGGCGATAGCGGCCTCGTTGCGGTCCGGCGTGGCGGCGGGTGTGACCGCGGCGGCGGCGCTGGGCGCCGCTCCCGGATTGCCAAAGATGCGGTCGCGCAACACGTAAGCCAGCAAGGCGCCCACCAGCAACAGGATGAGCATGAGCAAGGTCAGCAGCCCAGCGACGTTGCTCTGCTGGGCGCTTTCGACGACCACCCGCTGTTTCGCCGGGCGCGGCTGGCCCGTTTTCTCTTGCAAGGTGTCGAGGGCGTACTTGAGATGGTCGATCAGTTCGCCGTAGGAGCTGTAGCGCTGGTTCGGATCTTTGTGCAGCATCCGGTTGATCACGTAAGCGGTCTCGCCTGAAACGTCCGGAGCGAAGGCCTGCAAGCTCACCGCCCGGCTTTTGAGGTGCTTGAGGGCGACCAGCGAAGCGCTTTCCGCCTCGAACGGCGGGCGGCCGGCGACCGCATGAAAAAGGGTGCCGCCGAGGCTGTAAATGTCGCTGCGAAAATCTTCCGGCTGATTGTTGAGTTTCTCCGGCGCGATGTAATAGGGCGTGCCCCAGATTTCGCCGCGGCTTTCCGCCTCGTGCTCCGCTAGCAGCGCCAGGCCGAAGTCGGTGATCTTGGCCGTATGCGCGTCGGCAAAGAGGATGTTGCCCGGTTTGACGTCCCGATGGATCAAGCCGCGCTCGTGGGCCGCCTGCAAACCGCTGGCGACCTGGAGCCCTACTTGCATCACCTGCGATTCTGCGACGCGCGTTTGCAACGACATCAGATCGTCGAGGCTGCCCTTGTCCACCAACTCCATGGCAATGTAGTATTGGCCGAAATCCGAGCCAAAAGAGAACACCTTCACCACGAACGGATGGCTGATCGAGGCCGTGATGCGCGCCTCGTCCTCGAGTTTGCCGATGTAATTTTCATCCGCGCTGAACTCTTTTTTGAGCAACTTGAGCGCGACCATGCGGTTCAAGTTGCGATCCATCGCCTTGTACACCGATCCCATACCGCCGGCGCCCAAGGCTTCGATGATCGAGAAATGGTTGAACTGGCGGGTGGCCCGCATGGCCGTCCCGCACATCGGGCAATGGAATTTGGCCAGCGGCTCCTGCTCGGAGATATCGACGAGCGCGGCGCAATTTGGGCACGCTTGCAGGCAGGCGTTGCCTGAGGGGGAGGGCATCGACAGCAGGATACCACTTCCGCCCGGTCGAGCAACCCGGCACCGGCCGTGGCCCGGTGTCCGGGCGCGGGCGCGGCAGTTGCTCCCGCCTGTCATGATGCCGCCGAAAGCGAGCCGGAACCGTCATCCGCTGGTTGCGGGTACGGCCTCCTGCGTTAGCTTGCCCGCAAGCTTCGACCCAGGCGGACGTTTCCGCCTGCCGCTCAGCCGTTTCTCCATGCTGGAACTCATCGTGCCTCCCGCGGATGCGGGCACCCGCCTCGACCAATTTCTCACCCACAGTCTCGCGCACCTGTCGCGTTCGCGGGTCCAGACATTGATCCGGGAAGGGCACGTCCGTCTGAACACTCGTTCCGCCAAGCCGGCGGAATCCTTGCGCGCGCAGGACGTGATTTCCTGGGAAGAACCGGCGGCGGTGGCGTCCGCCCTGACGCCCGAGGCGGTGGCGCTGGCGGTCCTGTACGAGGATGAGGACCTGCTCGTGCTCGACAAAGCGCCGGGCATGGTCACTCACCCTGCGCCGGGCAACGAGAACCACACGCTCGTCCACGCCCTGCTCGCGCATTGCACCCATCTTTCCGGGATTGGCGGCGAACGCCGGCCCGGCATCGTGCATCGCTTGGACAAAGAGACCAGCGGTTGCCTGGTGGTGGCCAAGAACGATCTGGCGCATCAAGGCCTGGCGGCGCAATTTGCCGGGCGCACGACGCGCAAACATTATCTCGCCATCGTGCATGGCGCCCTGGGGCGGCCCGCCGGCACGATCGACGCGGCCATCGGCCGGCATCCGGTGCACCGCAAACGCATGGCGGTGGTCGCGCTCCCCCGCGGACGTGCCGCGCGCACGGATTTTCTGGTGCGGGCGGAGCTGCCCGGCCTTCTGGCGAACCAGGCGGGCGCTTCGCTCGTGGAATGCCGGCTGCACACGGGACGCACGCATCAAATCCGCGTCCATTTACAGCACCTCGGGCATCCCGTGGTCGGCGATGCCGTTTACGGCCGCAAAGGCTGCGTTTACCGCGCCCCGGCGGAGCGGCAATTGTTGCACGCCTGGAAATTGGCGTTTGCGCATCCGCGCCACGGCACGGCCCTGGAGTTCCGCGCGCCCATACCGGCGGATTTCGTGGCCTTCGGTATCGATCCACACTTCGCATGAGCGACTTCGCCGCCGCTTTGGAAATCGTGCTCGGCCGCCTGCAGGACCGGCGTGCGGGTGGCGCCGTCGGCTGGCGCGCGTCGCGGTCGTCTTTGGCGCGCCTGCTCGAGCAGCCTGGGCCGAGGCCGGGCGCCGGGCACTCCCCCGCGGGCGGGGGCGGGCCCCCCCCCGCTCGCCCCAGGATCAGGCAGAATT
>CAXUFU010000227.1:0-5351 GCA_964250275.1 uncultured Chthoniobacterales bacterium
GCGTGGTCGACGTGATCTACGCCATCCCGCGGCTCATCTTCATCATCATTCTGATCAACGTGGTGGAGTTCCGTTTTCGCGGCTGGTTGCAGGCGGCCTTCGGCAATTCGGCCATTCCGGCTTTGCGCGTACTGCCCAGTTACGCGAAGACCGTCATCCTGATCCTCTCGCTCGGCCTGGTGGAGTGGCTGACGATGGCGCGCATCATCCGCGGCCAGGTTTTGGCGCTCAAAAACCTCCAGTTCGTGACGGCGGCGAGAAGTCTGGGCCAAACGCACCGCAAAATCATCGTCCACCATCTGCTACCGAACCTGACGGGCATCATCGCCGTTTATCTCACGCTGACGATCCCGGCCGTCATTCTCGACGAGAGTTTCCTGAGTTACCTGGGCCTGGGCGTCGACGCGAGCCAGGCCAGTTGGGGGACGCTCTTGAGCGACGGCGCTCAGGCGATCAACCCCATCCGGAGTAGTTGGTGGCTGCTGGTTTTCCCGGCCGCAACCATGTCGGCGACGCTGCTGGCGCTCAATTTCCTGGGTGACGGGTTGCGCGATGCACTCGACCCGCGCCAAAAGTAGGCTACAAAGAGAGTCCGCCGCCTGGCGCGAACGATGCCGACCCGATGGACCTGATCGACGAACTCAACTCCCGCGTCCTCTGCGGAGACGGCGCCATGGGCACGACGCTCATGGAACTGGCGGACGCGCCGATCGAGCGCTGCCTGGAGGAGTTTTGCCTGAGCGCGCCGGATCTGGTGGCCAAGATTCACGCGCAGTACATCGACGCCGGCGCGCGGGTGATCGAGACCAACAGCTTCGGAGCCAATGCCGCGCGGCTGGAACGGCATGGTCTCGCCGGCCGCACCCGCGAGATCAACGCCGCCGCCGCCCGGCTGGCAAGGCAGGCCGCCCAGGGCCGGGAGGTATACATCGGCGGCAGCGTCGGTCCGCTGGGGCTGACGGCGGATGAGGCGCGCGAGCAGGGCATCGATCGGCAGGCGGTGTTTCAGGAGCAGATCGGCGCGCTGCTCGATGGCGGAGTCGACCTGATTATGTTCGAGACTTTCCTCGACCTGGAGGAACTGCGCCTGGCCCTGGCGGTCAAACAAGCGCTGGATGATTGCCCGGCGCTTTGCTCGATGGCGTGCGCCGAAGAAGGCCGCTTGCCGAATGGGCTGCCTATCCCAGATGCGCTGGAAACCTTGCGCGGGCTCGGCGCGCAAATCACCGGAGTCAATTGCCTGAACGGTCCGCACGCCATGATCCGGCTGCTGGAGCATTTGCCGGTGGCGCCGGGCCAATTGCTTTCAGCCTACCCGAATGCCGGCTACCCGCGTTTTTACGAGGGGCGCTTCATTTACTACACGGCGCCGGAATATTTCGGCAAAGTCGCGCGCGAGATGGTGGGTCAGGGCGTGCGGCTGGTCGGAGGCTGTTGCGGGATCGGCCCGGCGCAAGTGGCGGCAATGGCGGCGGCGATCCGCGATCTGGCTCCCGTCACGAGCAAGCCGGCGGCGCGCCGCATCGAATCGGCGCCCGTCGCCCGGTTGGTGGAGACACGGGAGCCGGAACTGGTGCCGGCCTTTACCGACCACGCGACTGCCGCCGTCGGGGCGGGCGCGGACGAAGAGACGAGCCTGCTCGACCGGATCGCGGCCGGGCGCCAGGTGGTGATCGCGGAGCTCGACCCGCCCAAGACCCTGGACCTGGAGAAGTTCCTGGCCGGCGCCCAGGCCCTGCACGAGGCGGGTTGCGACGCCATCACGCTGGCCGATAATTCGCTGGCGATTTTGCGGGTGAGCAACCTGGCCGCGGGCGCGATACTCAAGGCGCGCTACGGCATTATGCCGCTGCTGCATTTGAGCTGCCGGGACAAAAACCTGCTCGGCCTGCAAAGCGAGCTGCTGGGGCTCTCGGCGCTTGGCATCCGGCACGTTCTGCCGCTGACCGGCGATCCGGCCAAGGTGGGCGATCACCCCGGGGCAAAATCGGTCTACGATGTGACCAGCGTACAGCTCATCGGCATCATCAAGCGGCTCAACGAAGGGTTTAACCACAGCGGCAAGTCGGTCAAGGCGGCCACGCGTTTCGTGATCGGGTGCACCTTCAATCCCAACGCCAAACACCTCGATGCCCAGATTGCCCGGCTCGAGCGCAAGCTCGCCGCTGGGGCGCACTACGTGATGACGCAACCCGTTTTCGATCCCGCGCTGGTGGCGGCCGTGGCCGAACGCACCGCGGGCCTGGGCGTGCCGATTTTTATGGGCGTCTGGCCGCTGCTCAACGGCCGCCAGGCGGAGTTTCTCCACCATGAGGTCCCGGGCATCCTGATCCCGGAGACGGTGCGCGAAAAGATGGCGGGCCGCGAAGGTCTGGAAGGCCGCGCCGTGGGCCTGGAGGTGGCCAAGGAAGTTTGCCGGGCGGCCCTCGACCATTTCCCGGGTGTGTACCTGATCACGCCGTTTCTCAATTACGAGCTTACCGTGGAGCTGGCGCAGTTTGCCCGCCGATAAGAGCGTGTGCCGCGCCCGTGACGATTCCGATGCCCGTGTTGTCCAAAACCAGCCGAGCGCTTGCCGCTCAACTCGCCACGTTGGGCCTAGTGTTTGGCTGCCTGGCTCTCGTCAGCCGCGTCTACCCGCTCGAGCATCTCCTGCGCTGGCTGCGCGATAACGTGGTGCGGTACGAGCCCTGGAGCATGCTGGTGTATCCGCTCATCCATGCCTCCTGCAATTTGCTGCTCCTGCCGGCGGGCGTGATGGTGGTGGGTAGCGCCTTCCTTTTCGGCCTCTGGCGGGGTTTTCTGCTGGCGCTGACCGGCCACCTGCTGGGCGCGGCGGCGGCGTTTTGGATCAGCCGCACAGTGGCGCGCGGCTTGATCGAGCGCCATCTCGCACACCGGCCGCAATGGCGTGCCCTGGACCTGGCGGTGGCGCGGGAAGGTTGGAAGATCGTGTTCTTGAGCCAGCTCAGCCCGCTCTTTCCCACGAGCCTCTTTAACTACTGCTACGGGCTGACGCGGCTGCGTTTCTGGCCGTGCATGCTGTGCATTGCGGCGGGCTGGTCGCCGGGGATGTTCCTGTACTGTTATCTTGGCCACCTGGGGCATTCCGGCTGGAAGCTGTGGCAGGATGGCAGCCACCCCACGAGCGGACAAACCGCAATTTGGCTGGGCGGCCTGGGATTGTCGCTGGCGGTCACGGCGGTGCTCGCGCACCTGGCGGTGCGACTGCTGCGCGAAGCTCGCGCCCGGGCGGCGGCCGGCGAGGAAAATGCGGGCAAGGAAAATGCGGGCGAGGAAAGTAGTGGGGAGCTGGGGCGCGAGGAACCGGCGGTTTTGGCGGCAAGCGACGCCGGTGCGAGCGGCGATGTACCCGCGTTGACAGGGTGAGGCCGGGTGCTAGCGTTGGGTTTGGGCGTGCGTCAGACCGTTCGTGGCGCGCGCTGGCAGCGGCGGTTTTTGTCTGGTTGTTTCGTTCCGTATGAGTTCGGTTTCGCCCGATATTTCGGCTTCGATCCACTTGGATTACGGAGTGGATTCCGCGTCGTTTGATTTTGAGGATTTTCACATCTGCGATCGCGGTTTGCAGATCAAAACGCGCTGGTTTTTCGATCCCGGCGCGGAGTTGAGCGTGAATTTCCAGTGGACCGATGCCGCTGGAAACAACCCGCGCATTTTGAAGACGCAAGGGATCGTGGCGGATTGCGAGCGTTGCGCCGAGAGCGCGGGCTATCGGGTGACGATGGTGTTTCTGGAAGTCACCGAGGATATTCGCACTGCGATTGAAGAGTTGACCGGCGTGCTGGCGTAGGCGGACGGCGTTGCATCTGGAGAATGGTCGCTGGGTTCAACGCAAGATCCATGAACCGAGAAGTCCCAGGACGAGCCTGATGAGTATTGCCAGGACCAATGCCGTACCGCCGCCAAACACCCGAGCCGGCCGCGGGAAGATCAGTGCGGCCAGCCATGGCACCCACGCACCGGCCTCTTTGGCCAGCCGCCGGCGCGCGCGGCGTTCGGCGTGGCAGACGGCCTTCGTACGACGCTGCGGACAGCGCGCCCGCTCTTGGCGCAACGTTTTCAGCGCGGTTCCATAAGCCGTCCGGCGTTCGGCGCGGTCCGCCAGAGCCTGGAAAGCGAGAATCTGGCCCGTGAGCACATTGAGGTAGCGATAAGGCTGCTCCTGGCTCTCGAGAAGGGGGCCGAGTTCAGCGTACAAGCTGGCCGCGCGCTGCCGGGCGGCGTCACCGCCCGCGAGCGCGTCTTCGAGCGCCACCCAAGCCTGGTGCTTCGGCCGCGTCCCATCGGGCGGCAGGGTCAAAGCGTGGCGGTCGATGGCTACCGCGCCGGCATACCGGCCCAGCGCACGCAACGAACTGGCGAGGTTAAGGAGCATCCAGCTTCCGACCGCCGGCCGCCGCTTCCAGTCCGATAACCAGCGCACCGCAAAACGATGCCAGCCGCAGCCCGTCAGGGCGTAGCCGGCCTGAGCCCATTTCTCCGTGTCGGTGCGCAACTCGTGGCGCAGGCGCCAAATGAAAACCAGCATTGGCAGGCGCCGACGCTTTTCGGTCAACACCGTGAGGTAAGTCATTTGCGCGCGCCGCCCCAACTCTCCCGTTGGCAGACAGCGCGCCGCCTTGCTCAGGCCCCACCACTTGCCTTGTTCGGCGCGGCTGCGCACCCAGCTCGCGCCCGTTTCCGGGTGGACAGCGTCCGGGGCGGACATCGCTTGGAGCAGCGTCGACTCGGCCAGGGCGTGCCAGCCGGCGTCGATCATGGCATTAACGGCGGACTGGAAGGCCCCTTCCTCGCCGCCGGCGGGTGGCCGGGTCTGGGCAAGTTCAGCCAAGGCGGCGCTGGCACGAGGCGCGTCCTTGCCTTTGGCCGCGAGCCGGACCATGCGGGCCAACGTCGCCGGGCCGGGATGATGCTTCTGCAAGAAAAGAAGCGTCTTTCTGGCGGCACGGATTTCCTGATCCTCGAGTTCGAGATCGAAAAGGGTCGCCGGCGCATAGGAGTAGGCCGCGTCGATTTCCATGGCTTGCCGCAGCGCGGTCTTGGCCCCGGCCCGGTCGCGCCGGCGTAAACGGGCCAGCGCCAGATAACCCAACGGGGCGGCGCCCTGCCGGGAGAGCAGGGCCAAGCGTCCGGCACGTTCCGCCGCGGCCAGCTCGGCCGCCGCGTTACCGCGCCTTCGTTCCACTTCGGCAAGGTCGAGCCAAACGCCGGGCAGGAGCGGGAACCGCGCGGTGGCGTCCTCGGCCTTCGCCTGCGCCTCGGCCAGTCGGGCGCCATCCGCGTGTTGGCGCACCACGGCGGACCACGCCGGCCAAAGATCGGGCCGGGCG
>CAXUFU010000228.1:0-3656 GCA_964250275.1 uncultured Chthoniobacterales bacterium
TCCGCGATGTGATCCAGATGCCCGTGCGTGACCAAAATATAATCGGCTGGGATGCTCTCCACGTCCACCGCGCCGGCAAGCGGATTGCCTCGAATGAACGGGTCGAAAAGGAGGCTCTTGCCGGCAACACTGACACCGAGGCAAGCTTGTCCGTCGTAGGGCACATTAATTCGTCACGATTCTAACAGAAGCTGCCTGCTGCGTTTGCCTTTTTGCGGCAGCCTAAGGGTTGGATACGCTGACCGAAGCCGCTCCGCGGCGGGGGACTTCACACCAGCTTGTCCAAACGGATGGGCAAATCCCGCACCCGGACACCCGTCGCGTGATACACCGCGTTGGCTACGGCCGCGGCGGCACCGGTGATCCCGATTTCGCCGATACCTTTGACGCCCAACGGATTGATGTACGGATCATCCTCGTGCACAAACGAGATGTCGATGTCTGGCGGTACGTCCGCGTTCACCGGCAAAAGATACTCCTCCAGGTTCGCATTGAGGATGCGCCCGTCTCGCTGATCGGGCAACGTCTCTTCCAAGAGCGCCATGCCGATGCCGAACACGATGCCACCTAGCAACTGGCTGCGGGCGGTCTTGACGTTCAGGAGATGGCCCACGCCGAAACTGCCTGTCCATTTTACCACCCGCACCTCCCCGAGATCCGGATCGACCCGCACCTCCGCAAACTGGGCGCCAAAGGAATGCATCGAATACTTCTCCCTTTCCTCACCCGGCTTCGCCTCGCCTTTGGCTTCGAGCGCAGTCATGCGCGCCCGCGTCAGCAACGCCGCGTACGTCTCGCCCTTCGTGGCGTCACTCTGCAAGAACAGCCGGCCGTTCTCCGCCTGCACGTCCGCCGCGGCCGCGCCGTACAACGGGGAAGCATTGTCGCTGATTGCCATCTGCGTGAGCCTGGAGATCGCCTCTAGCGCGGCCGCGCGCACGGCCGGCCCGGTGCTGGCGGCGGTTTGCGAGCCGCCCGAGCCCGGCGTGACCGGCAACTTGGAATCGCCCAATTCAAAACGCACGCGATCCATGGGCAGGCCGAGGAATTGCGCCGCCACCTGCGTCATGACGGTCCAGGTACCCGTTCCCAAATCCTGCGTGCCGGCCAGCACGAGCGCGGTGCCGTCGCTATTCAGGCGCACGGTGCAACTGGAGGCGCTGCGGTGCGCCGGATACGTGGCGGTCGCCATGCCGTAGCCCACCAGCCAGCGGCCGTCGCGCACGCTCCGCGGCTTCGGGCTGGCTTTGCGGCGGTCCCAGCCAAAGCGTTCCGCGCCGACCCGGTAACATTCGCGCAAACTCTTGCTCGAGAACGGCTTCTTTTCACTCGGATCGGTCTCCGCGTAGTTCTTTAGCCGCAGCTCAATCGGATCCAGATCCAACGAGTAAGCGAGCTCGTCCATGCCGGACTCCAGCCCGAACGTGCCGCTGGCCTCGCCCGGAGCGCGCATGAAGCTGGGCGTCCCGAGATTGAGCTGCACCAGCCGGTGCGCGGTCACGATGTTCGGCGAGGCGTAGAGCATGCGCGTCTGCTCGGCCGCCGTCTCCGTAAACTCATCGAAAAACGACGTGTGGTTCAGACTGTAATGGTGCACCGCCGCCAGCGTTCCGTCGCTCGCCGCCCCCAGGCCCAGGCTCTGCTGGGTCGCCGGCCGGGAACCGGTGTTGTTGTACATCTGGCCACGCTCGAGCACCAGCTTGACGGGCTTGCCAATCTGCCGCGCGCACATCGCCGCGAGCAACGTGTGCGACCAGATCACCCCCTTGGTGCCAAACCCGCCGCCGACATAATGGCAAACGACGCGGACATGGTCGGGCGGCAGAGCAAAGACCTGCGCCGCGCGCTGCTGCGTCGAGTGGATGCCCTGCGTCGTCTCGAACAACGTCAGATAGTCGCCGTTCCAGGCGGCGATGGTGGCATGCGGCTCCATCGGATTATGATTCTCGATCGGCGTGGTGTAGGCCTGCTCGACCCGGGCTGCCGCGCCCGCCAGCGCCGTCGCGGCGTCCTGCTTGTCCGTATCGGTGGCCGCGTTGTGTCCGCCGACGGTTTTGGGCGCGTAACCCTCGTGTTCATGGGCCTCGAAGCTGATGACGGGCTTCTCTGCCTGGTAGGTGAACTTGACCAGGGAAGCCGCGTACGTTGCCCGCTCGAGGGTGTCCCCGACGACCACGCCGATGGGCTGGCCGTTGTAATAGACCACGTCGTCCTGCAGCAGCGTCAACTGGCGCACGGGACCGCCGAGCTTGGGCGGATTGGGTGGCGGCAGCTTGGGCATGTTAAACGGCGTGAAGATGCCGAGCACGCCTGGCGCCTGTTGGGCCGCCACGATGTCCGCGCTGGCGACGTTCCCGCGCGCGATGTTGCTGCCGATCACGACGCCGTACACCAGGCCCGGCAAGTTGATTTCCGCCGAATAACGGGCGCCGCCGGTCACCTTCAGGTGGCCGTCCGTCCGGTCGATGGGTTGTCCGAGAATAGAAGGTTCGTCCATGGGGAAAAGAGTGAGATGTTTTTTCTAGGCGAGGCCGGCCACCGTGCTCAAGGCGCGCACGATGCTGCGCTTGGCCAAGCCGATTTTAAACGTGTTGTGCTGGTAACCTTTGGCGTCCGCCAAGGCCGCGTCCGCCGCCGCCTGGAAGTTTTCCCGGGTGGGTTTTACGCCGGCGAGTTTTTCTTCCGCCGCGTGCGCGCGCCATGGCTTGTGGGCGACCCCTCCGAGGGCGATCCGGGCTTGTTTGATCTCGCCATTTTCGAGCTCGAGCCCCGCGGCCACGCTCACCAGCGCGAACGCGTAGCTGGCCCGGTCGCGGACCTTCAGGTAATGCGAGCCCTTCGCCCACGGAGCCGCGGGCAAATCAATGGCCACGATGAGTTCATCCGGCTCGAGCGTGGTTTCGCGCTCGGG
Source organism: uncultured Chthoniobacterales bacterium (assembly GCA_964250275.1). Taxonomy (GTDB): domain Bacteria; phylum Verrucomicrobiota; class Verrucomicrobiia; order Chthoniobacterales; family SZAS-18; genus CAXUFU01. The sequence continues at coordinate 2,912 of CAXUFU010000228.1, forward strand.
GTGGTCTCCGGGCAGACGATGAAAATCAGCAAACGGGATTTCCCGCGGGCCTTTGGGGCCTGAAACCCGCACCGCGGCGTCGAGCGCCGCCAGCGCCACGCACATATCGCTGGGATTGGTGGCGATGCACTGTTCGCTCTGGCCCAGGATGGCGTGGATGCGGTTAAAGCCCTCGATCGCGCCGCAGCCGGAGCCGGGCTGGCGCTTGTTGCAGGCCGGAAATGCGGTGTCGTTAAAATAATAGCAGCGCGTGCGCTGGAGGAGGTTGCCGCCGACTGTCGCCATGTTGCGCAGTTGCGGGCTGGCGCCGGCCAGGAACGCCTGGCTGAGCACCGGATAACGCTCCTGCACCAGGGGATGCGCCGCGGTATCCGAGTTGCGGGCCAGGGCGCCGAGACGCAACCCGCCGCCCGGGATTTCCTCGATTTGCGCCAGCGGCAGACGCGTGACGTCCACCAGATGGGCCGGCGTCTCGACGCCCAGCTTCATCAGGTCGATCAGGTTGGTGCCGCCGCCGAGGAATTTGGCGCGGTTGTGGCCGGTCAGCTCGTGGAGAGCCGCATCCGGGTCGGCTGCGCGGGAATAGGTAAACGGGTTCATAGGGGTGAGTTAGGACGCGAGGGCGACGGCCTGGGGCGCGGCTTGACGTTGGTCGCGCGCTTCTTTGATGGCGGCGACGATGTTCGGGTACGCGCCGCAACGGCAGATGTTGCCGCTCATCCATTCGCGGATTTCATCGTCGCTG
>CAXUFU010000228.1:3666-5326 GCA_964250275.1 uncultured Chthoniobacterales bacterium
CCACGGCGGAACAGATCTGGCCGGGCGTGCAATAACCGCACTGGAAGCCATCGTGTTTGACAAAGGCCGCCTGCACCGGGTGGAGCTGGTCGCCTTGCGCCAGACCTTCGATGGTGGTGATGTCGTCGCCCGCGTGCGTCAGGGCCAGGGAGAGGCAGGAATTGATGCGGCGCCCGTTCACGAGCACCGTGCACGCGCCGCACTGCCCGCGGTCGCAACCTTTTTTGGTGCCGGTCATTTGCAGGCGCTCGCGCAAGGCGTCAAGCAAGGTCACCCGCGGGTCGATCTGCAGCGTGTGTTCGGCCTGGTTGATGCGCAACGTCAGCGGAAACGTGGCCGCGCCTGGTTCGGCCGCGCTCGGCTCCTCTGCCGCCAGCGACCGCGCCAGCGGCGAGAGCCATTGGGAGGCCACGAGGCCGGTACCAACCGCCGTTGCGCCCGCGAGGAAGTCGCGCCGGCTGAATGGCAGGTCTTCAAAAGGAGAGTTTTCCTCCACCGGCGGTTCCGGCGGAGTTGAGAGATGTTCGTCGTCAGGCATGGTGTGTTGGCTTGGAGGGTTTGAGAGGCGATGGCGCGAGTCAGGCGGTCAGACCAGCCGCGAGGCGAGGGGGACAGAAGCCGCCGGCCGGGTCGCAGTTGGTGCTGGGCGCCGCGTAGTGGTCAACGCGTGGTCGGCAGAGCGATATCCCCGCGTGAAGATAACGAGCCTTGGCGCTTGTCTGGCCAAACCAGAACAAGAAGAAAAACCGCGCGTGGCTAACATGAGCCGTCGGGGTGCGATCGGGAACCAAGGAAACTCATCGGCTACCTTGTCGTACCTGGCAAGCGGTGGGGCGGAAAAGCTCCAGTGCTCTCTGGGTCAGCGGCTTGCACGAGCTGCGGCAGCAATTTCTCGTAAATCGCCGCTACTTCCTGGTCAAAACAACAAAAGATAATCGACTTGAGAGCTCCCTGATTCTGCTCTTGCAGAAAGGCCACGACCGCGCCGATGGCGGTTTTCGCCGCGGCCTCGAGCGGATACCCGAACACGCCGCAGCTAATGGCTGGAAACGCGAGACTGGCGCAGCCGCGCCCCACCGCCAGCTCCAACGACCGCCGATAACACGAGGCCAGCAACTCCGGTTCGCCCTGAGATCCGCCGTGCCAGACCGGGCCCACCGTGTGGATGACGTATTTAGCCTTGAGCCGGTAGCCGCCCGTCATCTTTGCCTCGCCCGTGCGGCAGCCATTGAGCGTGCGGCATTCGGCCAGTAAGCCGATGCCCGCCGCGCGATGGATGGCGCCATCGACGCCGCCGCCGCCGAGCAACGAGCTGTTGGCGGCATTGACGATCGCGTCCACGTCCAACCCGACAATGTTCTCGCGGCTCATGTTGAGGGACGTCCCTCGCAAGGTAAGCATGAAGAAGATGCGCGGAAAATCGTGGTGCCGGATGCGTGCATTCTCGCCTGCCAAGCGGGCTCTTGCGGCCAGGCAGCGAAGCTGCCGTTCGTAAACACGGGAGGGGTGAACTCTCCGAGCCATCCCATTTGTTTGCTGGAGGCGCTGGGGTCGTGGCAGGGTCCCCAGACAGCTCGTGACGGCTTGGAGAGCCCGCCCCTACCTTTTTTTGGATGTCGCTGCGCTCCGGGCCGGCCGCGAAGCGGCTCGTTTACCCGAA
>CAXUFU010000229.1:0-3954 GCA_964250275.1 uncultured Chthoniobacterales bacterium
GTCCCTGACTGTCTGGAAAACGTGCCCGTGTATGGCGCGGCCCATCTTTGGTCACGTCAGCCAGACAGCAAGGGACCGGGTCGGAGACCCATCCCTACCCTTTTTTTGGAAGCCGCTTTGCGGCAGTCGGAGGGTTCCCGCCCGGCGCATTGCGGGCTTGACGAAGCCCGCGGCTGCCGTTGTCTTCAAGCGCAGCTGCCGCTCTCCCGCCCATGACCGTTCCCGCCGTCATTGCCTCAGCACTTGTTTTCAGGGCCACGGCGGTGGCGGTCGCGTTGCTGCTGGTTTTGCCAGGGCACCATGGGCTGAGCACCGGCGTGGCTTGGACGGCCTTGAGCGTGGGCCTGGCCACCGGCGGCGCCGCGTTCTGGCACACCCGCCGGATTCCCCGCCCTTGGGTAATCCGCCGGCCCTTCACCGTTTGGGCGGTGCTGGCGTTTCTTGCCTTCGCGGCGTTCGGTTTCCGCGCCTTTTACTGGTTGTTCTTTTACGATGGGGATGTCCTCAAGGTCGGCTCACCCAACAACCTAGGCGACATGAGCCTGCACGTCATGCTGGCGCGCTACTTTGCTCACGGGGTGGCCTGGTGGCCGGACCATCCGCAGGCTGCCTGGTTGACCATGCGCTACTACCCGGGCATGGACATCGTGCAAAGCCTCGGTTTGCTGGTTGGCGCCGACAGCATGGCGTTGCTGATGTGGACGGGCTTTGCGGGCTCGGCGCTCACTGCGCTGGCGTTGTACGAATGGGGTGGCGCGTTCGCGGTCGCGGGTTTTCTCTTTAGCGGCGGGCTGGCGGGTACCGCCGTGCTGCGCGGGGGGCCGATCCTCGACTACCAGGCGGCCCTGGCTTGGAAAAGCTTGCCGCTGGCGATTTTCGTCACCCAACGCGGGTTCCTCTTCGCGCTCCCGGCCGGGCTGCTGCTGCTTGCCCATTGGAGGGAGCGCATGTTCTCCGCTCCTTTGGCGACCGCCGAGAACCAGGAAACACCCGCGGGCGAGCCGCCGTTCAACCCCGGGATCATCCCTTTCTGGGTCGAAGCGCTGCTCTACGCTTTGCTGCCCATTTTCCATCTGTACGCCTTCCTTTTTCTCTCGGGTTTTCTCGGCTGGTGGTTTGCGGTGTACTACGCGCGCCGCGACCTGCGCCTGCACATTCTAGGGTTGGTGCTGATCGCGTTTTTGCCGGCCACCTACGAAGTCGCACTGATGACCGATTACTTCACGGGGGCGGGAGGCAGCGTGTGGTTCGAGCCGGGCTGGATGCAACACGATGAGCCGTTCCTCCGCTTCTGGCTGACGAACTTTGGGCTGTTCGCGGTGCTCGCTCCGGCGCTCTGGCTGTGTTGCGCCTGGGATCTGGCTCAACCCGACGACCCGCCGCTGCCCGCCGACGCGGGGGGCAAACGCCTGCCCTCCATCACGCGCCTGCAGGATACGCAAGCGGCCTTCGTGCTGCCGGCCGGGCTGCTTTTTGTCTTCGCCTCGATGGTGATGCTTTCACCGTGGGATTGGGACAACACGAAGCTCATGATCTGGTCCTACCTGGTCATGCTGCCTTTTCTCTGGCAGCGCTGGATCCGGCCGTTTACCGCTCCGATCCGCTGGCTGGTCTGCATAGTCTTATTCTTTTCCGGTGCCGTGTCGTTGGTGGGTGGCTTGCGCGACACGGATCAGGGCTATGGCATCGGCAGCCGGGCGGAGCTAACGGTCGTCGAGGCCGCGACCAAGCCGCTGCCGATCGAGGCGCGTTTCGCCGCCGCGCCGGAGTACAATCACCCGCTCGTATTTGCGGGCCGCAAACTGGCGCTTGGCTACATCGGCCATCTCTATAGCCAGGGAATCGATTACGTCCCGCTGGAGCGCGATCAGCACGCGCTCATGCTGGGCCTGCGCGATTGGCGCAGCGCCGCGCAACGTCTGCGTGTGCGGTATATCTACTGGGGCCCGCGCGAGGAAAAGAAGTATCCGGGGTCGAGGCGGCCATGGGCCGAAGACAATCCGCCGGTGGCCGAGGGAGATTGGGGAGCGATCTACGATCTGGAAAAAGCGCCTGTCGTCAGCGTATCGCCAAGCCCGGCGCCCACGCGAGCCTCGCACGTGCGCTTATCTCGCCCGTCGCTTTGAAGCGGCTGAGCGGAACTTGCACGGTGTGGCGTGTGGCGTGTAGCGCGGGTCCCGCGCAAAAGTCAGCTCAAAACGCCCCGGGCGCGTGCCGCGTCGCGCACCGGCGGCGTCCCGAACAAGCGGCGGTACTCGCGGCTGAACTGCGAAGCGCTTTCGTAGCCGACATCGAAGCTGACGCGGGCGGCATCGATGTCGCGCGAAAAAAGCATTCGGCGCGCCTCTTGCAAGCGGATGCGTTTTTGAAATTGCAGCGGGCTCATGGCCGTGACGGCGCGGAAATGCCGGTGGAAAGAGGTCACGCTCATGCGCGCGGTCCGGGCCAGCTCGTCGACCGGGATTTTTTGGTCATAGCGTTGGCGCAAGACATGGATGGCGCGGCTGATCTGCGAAAGCTGGCTGCTGGGCAGGGCGAGCTGCCGGAGCGTCCCGCCGCGCGGACCGCACAGCAGGCGGTAGAGGATTTCCCGCTCGATGAGCGGGGCCAGCACGGGAATGTCCGCCGGCCGGTCCAGCAGGCGGAGCAAGCGCAAGAGCGGATCGAGCAAATCGTCTTCCAGCGGATCGACCGCCAGCGCCTGCGCGGACGCGCGCTCGCCACGGGCGGGCGGCATTTCCATGAGCAAGGCGGCCAGCGTGGCCTGGTCGAGCGCGAGGGTTGCTCCAAGACAGGGCGCCTCGATCACCTGTCCGCTGACCGGCAGGTCGAGCGAAGCGATCAGATACGAGTTCGGATCGTAGTGAAACTCTTGTTCCCCTAGGAAAATGCGTTTGCGGCCTTGGGCCACCACGCACAGCAGCGGGTGATACATGGCCGCGGATAGCTCGGTGGTGATGCTCGACCGTGAAAGCGTCAGCCGCGGGAAAGCGGTCGGTGTCACGGCTTGATGGCAATGCCGGCTGATGAGGGCGCAAAGTTCGCTCATAGTCGATGTGGTACCAGTGCGGCCGCGGGAGGGCCGGGTCAATGCCGTGGTTGGTTTAGGCAAGAACTTGGCAGCAATGGTCTACCCGGTCTGCGGGAGGCCGCTTAGTTTGTCCCCATGAACATTCCCACGATGAACTACCAACTTTTGGGCCGCAGCGGCCTGCGCGTCTCGGACCTGTCGCTCGGCACCATGACCTTCGGCGACGAATGGGGCTGGGGCGCCGCCAAGGAGGAGGCGCGCCGGATTTACGACGCCTACCGCGAGGCCGGCGGCAACTTCATCGACACCGCCAACATCTACACCAACGGCTCCAGCGAAAAGCTGGTGGGCGAGTTTATCGGGGGACACCGCGAAGAGGTGGTGGTCGCCACCAAATACACCAACGCCGCATCGGTGCTTACCGGCAAACCCGGCACCGACGCCAACGCGGGCGGCAATCACCGCAAGAACATGGTGCAGTCCGTTGAAGCCAGTCTCAAGCGGCTCGGGACCGACTACATCGATCTGTATTGGTTGCACATCTGGGACCAGATCACGCCGGCCGAAGAGGTCATGCGCGCCTTCGACGATCTCGTGCGCGCGGGCAAAGTGCTCTACGTGGGGATCTCCGACGCGCCGGCTTGGGTGGTGGCCAAGTCCAACACCTTGGCGGAACTGCGCGGCTGGACGCGTTATGTCGGCTTGCAGATCGAGTACAGCCTGCTGGAGCGAACGGTCGAGCGTGAACTGCTTCCGATGGCCAAGGACCAGGGCTTAACGGTCCTCGCCTGGTCGCCCCTGCGCAACGGTCTGCTCACCGGCAAATATCTGGCGGAAAACACCAAGCAAGCCGAGGCGGAGGGCGCCCGCATGCACAGCCCGATGATGAAGGGATTTGGTTCCCCGGACGGGAGCGCCGATGC
>CAXUFU010000229.1:3964-5315 GCA_964250275.1 uncultured Chthoniobacterales bacterium
GTGGGCGACGAGTTAGGGGTCTCCGCGGCGCAGGTGGCGCTGGCCTGGTTGCGCACCCGTTCCGTGCCAGTGATCCCAATCGTCGGCGCGCGGAAGTTGTCGCAGGTGGAGGACAATCTGCGCAGCGTGGGCCTGACCATCTCTCCCGAGCAGCTCGCGCGGTTGGAAAAGGCGAGCGCTGTTTCGCTGGGATTTCCGCACGACTTCCTGGCGACGGACATGGTGCGCGCAATTACCTTTGGCGGCGTGCGGGACCGGATCAAGGCTTGAGGCCGTGAAACATTATGTCTGACTTGCCACTCGCCCACAAACTTGCCCTCGTGACCGGAGCTTCCGGCGGCATCGGCTCCGCCATCGCCCAGCGCCTGGCCCAGGATGGGGCCAGCATGCTCGTGCATTACCACTCCAGCCAGGAGGAGGCGGCAGCCGTCGTCCGCCACATCCAGGCGGCCGGCGGCCAGGCCGAAGCGCTCGCCGCCGATCTCAGCCGACACGACGGCCCGGCGGGCCTCATCGCGCAACTCGACACCGCGTTCGGCGGCCGGTTCGCGGGCCGTTTGGATGTGCTCATCAACAACGCGGGCACGTTGGAGTTCGGCTCCCTGCCGGAAATCAGCGACGAATCCTTCGACAAGCTTTTCAACCTCAACGTGCGCGCCATGTTCCAACTCTCGCGCGAGGCGGCGCGCCGGATGGCGCAAACCGGCTGGGGCAGGATCATTAACCTGGGCTCGGTTTTCGGCGAAGCGACCACCGTCCCGGGCCTGAGCCTCTACAGCGGCACGAAATTCGCCGTGCGCGGGCTGACGCGGGCTTGGTCGCGCGATGTCGGTCTCCAAGGCATCACGGTAAACAGCATCCAGCCCGCGCTCATCCAACCGGAGCCCCACCCCACGGCAGGACCGCTCATCGATGCGATGCACCGGTACACCAGCGTGGGACGCCTGGGCAAACCCGAGGAAATTGCCGAGGCCGTGTCCTTCCTGGCCAGCCCGAAGGCGGGTTTTATCAACGGCGAGAGCCTCACGGTGGATGGGGGCTGGAGCGCCTGAAGGAAACGAAGAGGTAAGCTTGCGGCGGACCACGAAGACTTGCGGCGGCCAAGACGATTGTAGGTCGGGCGCTCCGCCTGCCGAGAACAGCGTTCCTGGCAGGCAAAGCGTCCGCTCTACGGTGTGCCTCTTCCACTTTCTGCGGAGGCGGGGCGTTGTCGACTGGCAGGCGTTTCAAGAGAACGGTGAGCGCCACGTAAGCTCCTCGTTTCCAGACAGTCAGGGACCGGGTCGGAGACCCATCCCATAAGCGTTAACTTAAGGCTGGCAGTTGGGAATGGACGTGTTATGCAAGGCGG
>CAXUFU010000230.1:0-5314 GCA_964250275.1 uncultured Chthoniobacterales bacterium
GGTTGGGGGGGCGCTCCGCTGGCCCGGGAGGGCGCGGCCCCGGCCTGGCGACGCGCCCGCCCTACAACCGGATCTGCCGCGAATGGCGCGGCCCAACTTCCGGCATGTTTGCCAGACAGTCAGGGACCCACTCGGGAGAGCCATCCCTACCTTGGGTTACGAGCCGGGCTTACTCTGAGCGGCCGTTTTTTCCTCGGCCTCGCTGGCGCCGGACTCCTTCAAAGGGGAGACGCGCGGCGAGGGCCCGATGGCGTCGGCGTTCTCAAGGGCCAGCACTTCCACTTTCACGTGGGTCTTGCCGGCTTTGACCATCCCGAGCGCTTCGGCGGCCGTGCGGTCCAAGTCAATGATGCAGCCGGCTTCGCCGATGTGATGATCGGTAATGCGAACGATGACGCTTTTGCCGTTTTCTAACCGGGTCACGCGCACATAAGTGTCCGTGGCGAGCTTGTCACTGGCGGCGGTCATTTCGTCCGACCACGCCCGGCGCTGGGCCAGCGAACCGGCCGGAACATCGTACCAGACGGCATTACCCTCCTGGGTGGAAACGGCGTCCACCTGGAACTTCGGCAGCTTACCCGCTGCTGTATCGGCAGGGGAACTGCCCGCCGCGGCCGCCGGAGAGCTCGCCGCGCCACCCGCCGGCGGGTTTGCGCCGGTACCAGGCGCCGGGGTGCGACGGCAAGCTGGAGTCGCCAGCACGGCCAAGACCGCGCCAGCGAGAAAAAGAAGATAGGCGAGGCGACGAGGAGGGACACGCATAGGCCGGGACCGCCAAAAGAAAGTTACCCGCCGCCGGAGGGCACGGCCGGGTTGAGCACTTCACGGACCTTACGGATCAAGACGTGCGGAGTAAACGGCTTTTCCAGAAACTCGAGTTCCGAGGCCAGGATGCCTTGTTCGCTGATATCGCGCTCGGAGTAGCCGGAGACGTACAGGACTTTCATATCGGGACGCGCCGCGCTCAACGCGCGCGCCAATTCCAGGCCGCCGATGATCGGCATCACCACGTCTGTGATAAGCAGGTTGATCTGCCCGGTGTGGGCCGTGCTCAAACGCAGGCCGTCGCTGCCATTGGTGGCGCAAAGTACGTTGTAGCCCTCGTCCGCCAGCACCAGGCAGACCAGTTCGCGCACGATCTCCTCGTCCTCAACCACCAGAATGGTCTCGGCCGTCTCGTGCGGCAGCTCCAGCGGAGCCGACGTTTTCGGTCGGGCTTCATCGAGATCGCCGGCTTCAAGCGGCAAGTAAATACGGAAGGTGGAACCGCCGCCCGCGCTGCTTTCCACCGCCAGGCTGCCGCCGCTCTGCTTGACCACGCCATAGACGGTGGCGAGCCCGAGCCCGGTGCCTTTGCCGGGCTCCTTGGTGGTGAAAAACGGCTCGAAAATGCGCGATTTCACCTCGTCGGTCATGCCGTGGCCGGTGTCGCTGACTTCGAGCAGGACGTAGTTGCCCGGGGCCAAATCCGGCGCCAGCACGCGCGCGGCGGCCGCGTCGACCTCGACGTTGGCGGTGCGGATCAACAAGCGGCCTCCCTTTGGCATGGCGTCGCGGGCGTTCACGCCGAGGTTGAGGATGACCTGCTCGATCTGGTTCGGGTCCGCTTTGACCCGGCTGCTAGCCGCCTCCGCGCGCGTCCGCAGGTCGATGTGCTCGCCGATCACGCGGTGCAAAATCTTCTCGAAATCGGTCACGAGGGCGTTGAGATCAATCACGCGCGGCTGCAGCATTTGCTTGCGGCTGAAGGCGAGCAACTGGTGGGTGACGGCGGCCGCCTGCCCGCCCGCCTTCTGGATCATTTCGACGCTCTGGCGGCTGGCCGGCGTGAGGTCGTGGCTGCTGGCGAGCAGCTCCGCGTACCCGAGGATGGCGGTAAGCAAATTATTGAAATCATGCGCCACGCCGCCTGCCAACCGGCCGACGGCCTCCATCTTCAAGGCCTGGCGCAACTGCTCCTCGCTTTCGCGCAAGGCCTCTTGCGTGCTCTTGCGCTCATTGACCTCCGCGATGAGGCTCGCGCGCTGGTCGAAAAACTCGCGGATCAGCTTCGCCAAGCCGCCAAACTCACTCTTGTTGCCGTACAATTTCCGGATCGGACCGACCTGCTCCGATTCCAGCGTCTGGGAGATCAAACGCAACGGTCGGCTCACCCAGAAAACCACCGAAAACCCGAGCACCAGCAGCAGGACCACCGCGCACACGACCAGCCAGAGCAAGAGCTGTTCGCTCGAGCGGTTGAGCTCTTTGACGATGGGCGATTCATTGACGACCCGCAAGCGCGCGATGGCGTTGCCATCCCAGCCGGGCAAGGTGCGCCAAAAGGCCACCGAGTCGTTGTCGATGTCCAAGGGCGCCAGCCTGTCGCGGCCGGAGACGGGCAGCAGCGTGATGGAGGTATTGTCTGAGTCCCGCGTCAGATCGCGGATGAAAGGATTATTCCAGAGCCGGCCGGCGAAGAAGTAGCCCTGGGGTGGGGTTTGGGTATGCCAACCGTCGCTGGACGGGTGCACGGTCGCCGCCCGGATTTCCATAAAGCCTTCCGGCAAGCGGAGGAAAAAGTGCATCCAGTGCGCGCGCAATAGCGCCTCAAAAGCGGCGGGCGGCAGGGGAATATCTTGGGTGCCATCGGTGTAGAGCTGATTGGCGGCGACGAAAAGCGAGCGGTCCGGGCGGTAGATCCAGATGGCCTGGGCCCCGGAGCGTTCCCACATGGCATCGTCCAGGTGGCTTTTGATCCACGCCTCGTCGTTGCGGCCGATGGCCAGCACCATGGCATCGAGCGTGGTCTCATCCTTGGTCAACGTCGCGAGCGGTTCCCCGAGGCGTTGCAAGAACTGGTCGAACGAGCGGCTGCGCTCTTCCGCGCGCAGCCGGGCGATTTCCCGGGCTTTGGCGTGCTGACGTCCCTCAATCAGCGTCAGGCCGCACGCGAACACGCTCACAATCGCGAGCAGCAGAAGCAGGATGCGGGTTTGAACTTTCATCGTTCAGCGCGCCGCGACCCCGCACTAAGGACGGACCCGCTCTTCCTTGATCGAGACGATGCGCAGGTCCTCTGGACGGCTGCCAGCCACCACATATTCGTTATTCATCTGGGCGACCAACGAATACCGGTTGTTTTTGACGGCGAAGCGATAGCGGAAGCGCACCTTTGTTTTCATCGGTTCGCCGTCGGAGACCGGCGTGACCTCTATCGGGCCGGACAAGGAGAAATGCCTTTGCGGCCAGCGATGATCGTATCGAGCCACGTCTCGAGCTAAAAATTGCCGGTCGACCCAGCCATCCTCGAAGTAGTCCACGTGATCCCCATAGAAGCGCAGCTCGGCCTCGGGATCGTTCGTCTGACCCGCTTGCAGGTAAGCCGCGACAAAAGCGCAAACGGCTTGCGGAGTGGGCTGGCGCTCGGGCACGGCCGCCAGCGGTGGAACGGCCGCCGGCACGGGGGTGCCGGTGGGGGCGATGGTTGCGCCCGGCTCGGCCGTTTTTGCCAGGGTGGCCGGTTCGGCGTTGGCCACCCGCTCCTGCGGCAGCCGTTCATCGCTGCGAAACAGCGTGATATCCGGCAACGGGGAAAGAGAATGGTCGGCGGGCGCCGGCGGCAACAGGGTCAGCGAGCGCAAGGTGCTTTCATCCGCGGTGCCATCCGGGGGGAAGCCCTTGGTTTGCTGGTAGCGCCGCAGGGCGGCCGCCACCTCCGGCGTGTAGCGCCCGTCGATATCGCCAAAGTAGAGATGGCGCTTGCGCAGTTCCTCCTGCACCTGGCGCATCATTTCGTCCGCCCGCGCCGCTGGCAAGCAGGACAAAAGCACCAGCAAGCCGCACAGCGCGTCGCGCCAGCGGCGGTAAAGTATCCGTTCGATCATGGCAATCCCTTCCCGCGTGATTAGCTACATCAGATCCACCGGTTGTTGCCTTCTGCGCGCGCGCCGAACATCGGCTGAACCTCGACGCCGGGGCAACTGAAAAGAAAACGAGCCCGGCGCGGCGCGGAACGCCAGAAAAATCGCCACCCTAGACGATGGTTTGCAGTCCCGCGCAGGATGGCGTTCAGTGCGGGTCTGATGCTTGCCCGCCTGCCCGGCCTCCTCCTCCGCGTTTGCCTCGCCGCTTGGGCAATTTACGGTTTTGCCCCGCTGGCGCGCCCGGCGGACATCGCCTTCACCGAGTACGACCTGCCCAATGGGCTGCACGTGATCCTGGCTCCGGAGCACTCGACGCCGGTCGTGTCCAGCTACGTCCTCTACCATGTCGGCAGCAAAAACGAGCGGCCGGATCGCACCGGGTTCGCCCATTTTTTCGAGCATCTGATGTTTGAAGGCAGCGAGAACATTCCTCGCGGCGAGATCATGAAACTGGTCAGTCGGGCGGGCGGCAACGCGAACGCCTCGACCTCTTACGACCGGACCGATTTTCAGATCAACCTGCCGGCCAATCAGCTCGGCCTGGCCATCTGGATCGAGAGCGAACGCATGCTGCACGGCAAGGTGGAACAGGCCGGCGTGAACACGCAGCGGTATGTCGTCAAGGAAGAGCGCCGCCTGCGCTACGATAACCAGCCGTTTGGCAGCCTGCAGGAGGAGCTCTCCAAGCTGATGTTTGCCGGCACTCCCTACGCCTGGGTGCCGATCGGCAGCGTGCAATACATCGACAAGGCGACGCTCGATGAGTTCCGCACCTTTTACAAAACGTACTACCTGCCCAATAACGCCACCCTGGCGTTGGCGGGTGATTTCGATCCCGAGCCCACCAAAAAGCTGATCGGCGATTACTTCAGCGGCATCCCGCGCGGGCCCGAGCCGCCCCGGCCGGATATCAAGGTGCCGGTGCAGACCGAACCAAAGACCGTGGAAGTGGCGCGGGACAACACGCCGCTGCCCGCCTCCGTGCACGCGTGGCACGCGCCGCGCGAAACGGATCCCGATGCGTACGCCGTCGAGATGCTGACGAACATCCTGGCCTCGGGGCGCAGCTCGCGTTTGTACCGGCGGCTGGTGATCACCGAACAGGCGGCGGTCGAGGCGAGCGCGTTTCCGTACATGCTGGAGGACGCCGGCGCCGTGGCGGTCCTGGCGGTGGGTAATCGCGGGGTGCCGCTGGAGGAGCTCGATCGGCTCATCCAAGAGGAGGTCAACGCGGTCAAGCGGGACGGAGTCAGCGAGGAGGAACTGCAAAAGGCGCGCAACCAGAAGGAAGAAGAGCTCGCCACCTCATACGGCACGATGCTGAGCCGCGCCCAGGGTTTGGCGCATTACCACGTGTTCTTTGGGGATACTGGCCTGGTGAACAATGAAATGGCCAGCTACCTCAAAGT
>CAXUFU010000231.1:0-3490 GCA_964250275.1 uncultured Chthoniobacterales bacterium
ACAGTCTGGGACGGCTCGGAGAGCCCGCCCCTACCTCGTTTTTGGAAGCTTCATGTTGTCCAGCCAATCCCGGTACGCGAAGGGCGAAATCTCCGAAGGCTTGATCTCGCTGCGGCCGCCCCAGAAGACGTTCGTGTAACTCACCGGGATGCCGCGCTCGCGCAGGTGATCGTCGATGGCGGCTTTGTGCGCCAGCAGGCGCTCTTTTTCCGTGCCGTGCGCCACCGCCATGATGTTGACGTTGCCGAACTCCGGACCCGCCTCGCGCCAGTAACAATGCGTCAGAATCAAATGGCGCCCCACCTCGCCGCCGGCTTCGATCTCGCGGCCCGCCGGCACCGCCCAATGGAAAAGCGCGTTGAAGCGCGTCACGCGCACGCCCGTTTCACTCGGCTTGACGTGCTCCAGGAACGTCGAAAACCGGCCGATCAGCCGCCGGGCCTCCAGTTCCTTGGCCACAGCGCAAAAATCCGCGAAGCTCACACCCGCTTCGCGTGCCCGGGCCGGCCAGAGCGACTCGTTGATCTCGTCGAGGGTTAACTCGCGCTTGAGCGCCAGCAAGACGCGCCATTCCCGGTCGTCGAGCTCCGCGGCCACCACGCGCGTGATTTCCGCGGGGGACTCGGCGCGCGCGCCGGGTTCCAGGGTCTTGCGCCGCACGTGGCCGACTCCGAGCACGAAAATGCCTTTGGCCGGCATGAGCCGGAAATGATCCGCGCCGACGTGCCGGCAGAGCAGTTGGGCGTGTTCTTCCAGCGAAAAACCGCGAGGCGCCTTCAGCGTGGTCCAGAGGCGGTACTCGGACCCGGCGGTGGCGGCATCGGTCGAACGCAAGACGACGTGCCCGCTGAACGGGTCCTGCTGGAACATGAAGTCGAAGGCGGCGTTGAGCTTGTCCTCCGGCACTTTCCAGGCAACCAGCGCGCCGGAGGCCAGGTTGGTGGCCAGCAAAGTCTGCCGCACCCGGCGGATCGTGCCGGCGGCCAGCATGGCGCGAATCCGCTCCAGCACCACCGGCAACGCCACCCCGCTCAGCCGGGCGATTTCCTGGAACGGCTCCGGCACGAACCCGGCGATCCGGTCTTCGCTCACCGCCAGGATGCGCGCGTTGACGGGGTCGTGATGTTCGACGGGGCAGGGGCGGGCTGTCGCAAGGGCGTCCACGCCGGGAGCATCCTCCAAGACGCCGCCGCGCACACGTTTATTCATTGCTCCATTTTGTGTCGTAGTGGAAGGTAATCCCTCAAGGCGTCGCGCCTTGTTTCGTCCACCCAGCCGCATGCCTGATTCCAACGATAAAATCGAGCGGATCGACGTCGCCGAGGAAATGTCCAAGTCGTTCCTGGACTACTCGATGTCCGTCATCATCTCCCGCGCTCTGCCCGATGCGCGCGACGGCCTCAAGCCCTCCCAGCGGCGCATCCTTTTCGCCATGGAACGGCTCTCGCTCTTCCCCGGCCGGGCTCACCGTAAATGCGCCAAGATCTGCGGCGACACCTCGGGCGATTACCATCCGCACGGCGAGGCGGTCATTTATCCAACGCTCGTGCACATGGCCCAGCCCTGGGCGATGCGCGAGCGGCTGGTCGATGGCCAGGGCAACTTCGGCAGCGTCGAAGGCGACCCGCCCGCGGCCATGCGGTACACGGAAGCGCGCCTGACCCATCTCGGCTCCGCCCTGATGGAGGACATGGAGAAAGACACGGTGGATTTCGTCGCGAACTACGACGAGACCAAGACCGAGCCGACCGTTTTCCCGGCGGCATTCCCTAATCTGCTGATCAACGGCGGCACCGGCATCGCGGTCGGCATGGCGACCAACATCCCGCCGCACAATCTCGGCGAGGTCATCGACGCCATCTGCGCGCAAGTCGACGATCCGGACATCAGCATCGACGGGCTGATGCAGCACATCAAAGGGCCGGATTTTCCGACCGGCTGCACGATCTGCGGCCTGGCGGGTATCAAGCAGTACGCGCAAACCGGGCGCGGCAGCATCCGGGTCCGCGGCCGCGCCGACAGCGAGGAACTCAAAAACGGGCGCGAGCAGATCGTCATCACGGAGATCCCGTACAACGTCAATCGTGCGGTGCTGGTCGAGCGGATCGCGGAGTTGGTCAATACGAAGGTCATCACGGACATCACGGCGGTGCGCGATGAATCGGACGAAAACACGCGCGTGGTTATCGAGCTCAAACGCGAGGCGTTGCCCAAGGTCGTCATCAACAACCTCTACCAGTACACCGCGCTCGAGACGTCGTTTTCGGTCAACATGCTGGCCATCGATCACGGCCGGCCGCGCCTGCTCTCGATCAAGGACGCGACGGGCGCGTTCATCGAGCACCGGCGGGAGGTCATCCTGCGGCGCACGCAGTTCGAGTTGCGCGCGGCGGAGGAACGGGCGGAGACGCTCGACGGCTACTTGATCGCGCTGGCGAACCTGGATGATTTCATCCGCATCATCCGCGATTCTGGCAGCCGGGACGAGGCGCGGGTCAAGTTGCTGGCGTTCGAGTTTAGCGAAGCCCAGGTCGCCGCTTTCGGGATCGAACTGCGCGATCCCGCCCGGCTGCGCGACGGGCGCTACGCGCTCAGTGAAAAACAGGCCAACGCGGTGCTCGATCTGCGCCTTTATCAACTTACCGGCCTCGAGCGGGAAAAGATCATCGAGGAATACCGCGGGGTGATGGTGCGGATCCGGGATTTGATGGACATCCTGGCGCGGGAATCGCGCGTGCTGTCGATCATCAAGGAGGAGTTGCTCGCCATCAAGGCGAAGTACGCGACGCCACGCCTGACGGAGATCGTGCCGGACCAGGGTGAGATCAACATGGAGGACCTCATCGCCAACGAGGGCGCCATCATTACGATCACCCACGGCGGCTTCATCAAGCGCACGCCCGCCAGCGAGTACCGCGCGCAACGCCGCGGCGGCAAGGGGGTTATCGGCATGACGACGCGTGAGGGCGCGACGGAGGCTGACGCGGACGATTTCGTCGAGCATCTCTTTACCGCCAGCACGCACGATTACCTGATGTTCTTCACGCGCACGGGGCGCTGTTATGTGCAGCGGGTGTACGAGATCCCGGAGATGAGCCGGACCTCGAAGGGGCGTTCGATCGTCAATTTCCTGGAGTTGCGTCCGGACGAGAAGATCGCGGCGACAATCCGGGTCGAGGCGATGCGGCTGGCCGCGGCGGCTTCGGCGCTCAGCAGCGGAGCGGCGGACGTGGAAACCGATGACGAGGGTGCGGAGGGCGCGGGCGTGGAAAGCGCGGCGGAAGCGGAAGCCGAGGCGGAGCCGCCCGAGGATGAGGCGGCGGCGGAAGCCGGCGAGGAGTCTGGGACGTTGACCGAAGCCGTCGAGGTTTTAGGTGACAACGTGGTTTTTGCCACGCGCAAGGGGATCGTCAAGAAGACCAACCTGGGGGACTTCAGCAAGGTGCGCAAAGGCGGCATCATCGCGATCAAGATCGCGGAGGGCGACGAG
>CAXUFU010000231.1:3500-5293 GCA_964250275.1 uncultured Chthoniobacterales bacterium
GTTCGGATCAACTGGTGCTCATTACGCAGGCCGGGATGAGCCTGCGTTTCAAGGAGCAGCAGTTGCGCCGCTTGAGCCGCAACTCGATGGGCGTGCGGGGCATCAAACTGCGGACGAGCGATATCGTGGTTGCCATGGTGGTGGTCGATCCGCAGGCGACGTTACTGGTGGCCGCGGAGCTCGGCATCGGCAAGCGGACCCCGTTCGACGAGTACAACGTGCAGGGCCGCGGCGGGTACGGCGTCATCACGATGAAGACGGGCGATAAAACGGGCCAGGTGGTTAACGCCTTGACGGTGACCGATGCGGACGAGTTGATGCTCACGACCAACAAAGGCAAGACGGTGCGCACGCGCGTGGCGGAGATCCGGTCGACGGCCCGCAACAC
The DNA here is from genome assembly GCA_964250275.1 of uncultured Chthoniobacterales bacterium. Taxonomy (GTDB): domain Bacteria; phylum Verrucomicrobiota; class Verrucomicrobiia; order Chthoniobacterales; family SZAS-18; genus CAXUFU01. Next base: position 3,889 of record CAXUFU010000231.1, read on the forward strand.
CATGGGCGTCAAACTGATCGATTTGCCCGGCAACGAGAAGCTGCAGGACATCGCGCGCGTGATCAGCCAACCGGAAGAAGACGAGCCTGCGATTCCCTCCGGTGAGGATGCCGCCGGGCCGGAGCAGGCAGCAAGCCCCGACGCTGGGTAAGCGCGGCTTTGGCGAAATGGTGTATTTGATGGTTGTCAAAGCAAGTCTCACTGGGATACTCTGCGTCGCAGCCGGTTGGAACCGTCACGGATAATGGCAAAACATTGCGAGAGAATGGCTGCGCGTTTGCAACGCTCGAGTGGCGGATTTTGTCCGCGCCTGTTCCGGGCAGGATTGATCCCGGGCCTCTGCCTGTGTCTGGCGGGCGCGAGCCTGGCCGCCGGACCGTCGCCGGAGATGGCCGATTATCAGCACGCGGTCGAGAATTTCAATCGCGGAGACTACGACGCCGCGGCGGCTCTTTTGGATAAAGTTCCTGATGACGGTAACCCGAAGGATCGGGCGGATGTGCTCAATCTGCGCGGGGCGGTTTACCTGCACCAGAAACACTTTGAACAGGCGCGGCAGTTTTTCGCCCATGCGCGGGAGCTGGACCCTGCATTGTGGGCGGCCGCTTTCAACGAGGCGGAGGTTTATTTCCAGCAGAAGAACTACGGCGAAAGCCGGCGCGAATTTGCGGAGTTGCTCGCTCAGACGCCCCAGGGGAGCCATCCGGGCGAGTGGGCGCTGGTCGAGTACAAGACGCTCCTCTCCAGCCTGCTCGGCGGCAATGAAAAGCCGGTGCGCGCTTACCTGGCGGCCCACGCCAAGGACGGGCAACCGCCCGCGGCGTACTTTTTCCTGAACGCCGCTCTGGAATATCATCATTCGCACCAGCGCGAGGCTGGACAATGGCTCGGGCGCGCGGGTGCCGTTTATGCTCCTGGCCAGGAGCAAGTGTACGCGGAGGCGTTTGCGCAGTTGGGCTGGCCGACGCCGCACGCGGACCACGCGGCCGCGGTGGCCGAGGGCAACCCGGCAGCGTTCTCGGCGATGAAAGCCCAGACCGCGAGCGCGTCCAATGCGCCCAAGCGGTCCGCGGCGACTTTGGCGGTGGTCCAGTTGATGCCAGACCGCGCTGCCGCGGCCAACGTGCCCGCCAAGCCGCCAAGCGAGCCGAGTGAGCCGAGTGAGCCGAGTGAGCCGAGTGAGCCGGACGTGGAAAGACCGGCGTTTCGTTACGGTGGCCCGATGGCCGTAACGCTGCCGGCGGAGCCAGCCGCGGTGCAGGACGCTCCTCCCGCGCCGGGTGACGAGTTAAAAACCCCGCCCGGCGTGCAGGACGGCATGATGGTCGCCGGCGTGCCGGACGCGAGCGTTCTCGCGCGCCATCGGTCCACTCCGACGCCCAGCCCCACGCCCTCGGCGTCGCCG
>CAXUFU010000232.1:0-5279 GCA_964250275.1 uncultured Chthoniobacterales bacterium
CCCGTGCCCGAGGCACAGCGTCGCCGACGGTCACAGACCGCCGCTACAAAGCTTCGAGCAGCGGCTACAAAATCTTTTTACCTGCTTCTAAGGCCGGCCGGCAAGTTCGGACAGTATATTCCCCGCCTGGTCCCGGAAGGATGGGCCGTTCCAAATGAACGTCTGGCGGCTTCACGTGGTCTCACGCCAGGAGCCGGCGCCTGCGCGGCGTTTTCCTCGTCCCTAAAATCAGCGCCACCAACACCCTATGAACCGTACCAAAGCCACCCTCACCATCCTCGCGGCCTCGTTTTTGGGCGCCATGCCGTTGCTGGCCCAGCAGCACAGCCGCCTCAGCCCGCATGATACCGTCGGCACCAGCATTGACGGCGATCGCGTTACGATCGTCTACGGGCGGCCTTACACCAAGGACCCGAAGAGCGGTGAAATGCGCAAGATCTGGGGTGGCCTCGTGCCTTATGACAAGGTTTGGCGCACCGGGGCAGACGAAGCCACCTTGCTCATCATCCAGAAGCCGATCAAGGCGGGCGACACCACCATCCCTGCCGGCGCTTACACTCTTTACACCCTGCCCGAGGAAAACGGAGCGTCCAAGCTGATCATCAACAAAGAGATCGGGCAGTGGGGCACGGACTACGACGAAAAACAGGATCTTGCCCGACTCGATCTAAAGAAGGGCGCGACGGAAAAGCCCGTCGACGAGTTCACGATCAAGGTCGAAAAGGATCCGGCGGGCGGCGGCGTGATCAAGCTGGCTTGGGAGAACACGGAATACTCCCTGCCGTTTACGGTCGTCAAATAGTCGCCGCAGCTTGCGTTTGACTCCCAAAAGCCGCAGCGGCGGCCGATGACCGTCAGTAAGCGCAACTATCGGGTTCCGCGTGCCCCCACGATGACTCCGCTTCGTCACTCAGCGCGCCGCGATTTGTGGTTCGGCGCGCTGGCGTGCGCGGCGCTGGCTTTGCTTGTGCTTGACCCCACTGCGCCCAGAATGCTCGCCGCCCAGACGCCGTCGGCGAGCAATCTTCTCCAGGAACTGCGCGCCTTTCGCGAGTGCGGCAGCGTCCTCTATATCGCCGCGCATCCGGACGACGAAAACACGCAGTTCATCGCCTATCTCGCGCAGGAACGCGCGGTGCACGTCGGCTATCTCTCGCTCACGCGCGGGGAGGGAGGCCAGGATCTGATCGGCCCGGAACTGGGTGACCCTTTGGGCGTCATCCGCACGCAGGAACTCCTGGCCGCGCGGCGCATTGATGGCGGCCAACAGTTCTTTACCCGGGCGCGAGACTTCGGTTTCTCCAAAGACTACGAGCAAACCCTGGCCAAGTGGGACCGCGCGGGCGTGCTCTCGGATATGGTCCGCGTCATCCGCGAGTTTCAGCCGGACGTGCTCGTCACGCGTTTCCCGCCGGAGCCGGGTGGCACGCACGGCCACCACACCGCGTCCACGGTCCTGGCGCTCGAGGCGTTTAAATCGGCGGGCGACCCCAAAGCGTTTCCCGAGCAACTGGAGGAGGAATCAGGCTCATTGCACCCCTGGCAACCACGGCGCATTTACTGGAACGCCTTCCGTGGTGGGCACGACCGGCCAACCCTGCGGTTGGACATCGGGGGCTACATTCCGCTGTTGGGTGAGTCGGTCGGACAAATCGCCGCACTGAGCCGTTCCAGCCATCGCAGCCAGGGGTACGGCACGTTGGCCAGTTATGGGTCTCGCCTGGATGAGTTCCAGCCGCTCGATGGACAGCCGGCGGGCACAGACCTGTTCAACGGTCTCGATACTACCTGGGGTCGGTGGCCAGGGCTCGCGCCGATCCAAACGCTGGCCGATGACATCATCGCGCGTTTTAACCCGTCGGATCCTGCCGCCAGCGTGCCCGCGTTGCTCGCCGTCCGGCAGCGCCTGGTCACGTCCCAAGGCGCCGGGCACGCGGGTGAGGTCGATCCGGTTTTTCTAGCCAGGAAGATCGCGGACCTGGATCGTATTCTCCAGGGTTGCCTCGGTCTCTACGCGCAAACCACCGTGCCGCAGGCCGAGGTCGTACCGGGTGAGACACTCCGGCTGCACCACGCGGCCATGGTCGGGTCGAACGTACCGGTGCGCTGGGTGGCAATTATTTACCCGGGCGATATTCGCGAAAAGATCGGCGCCGACCTACACGCTAACCAACCGCTGGTGCAGGAATCGACCCAAACCTTGCCCGCCGGTACGCCGCCGACCCAGCCCTACTGGCTGCGCGAGGAAAGCACGCCCGGCATGTACCGCGTCGACGATCCGCGGCTGATCGGCCGGCCGGAAAATCCGCCGGTGTTCCCGATCCAATACCTTTTTGAGGTCGGCGGACAGGATTTCACCGTCGCGGCTAACCCGCTGCAAATCACCGCTGACCCGGCCAAGGGCGAGAGCCAACGTCCGTTGAACGTGATCCCGCCCGTTTCTCTCGCCTTGGCGCGGGAGGTGCAGCTTTTTGCGCCCGGCGCCACCGGCCAGGTTGAAGTGGAAATCAAAGCGTACCGCGACCACCAAAACGGGAACCTGAAGCTGGACGCGCCCGCCGGCTGGAAAGTTTCGCCGGAGTCGCAGCCGTTCCAACTCGCGGCGGTGGGAGATCACACGCGGTTTGCTTTTGCCGTCACCGCGCCGCCGCGGCCGGAGACCGCGTCTCTGACAGCGCGCGCGACGATCGGCGACCAGACCTACGACACTTCGCGGCAGGAAATCCGCTATGAGCACATCCCGCCCCAACTGCTCCAGCCGCCGGCGCGCCTCAAGGCCGTTTGCCTTGATCTGGCGATCCGGGGCAAGCAGATCGGCTATCTGCCGGGCGCGGGCGACCGTACCGCGGAAGCACTCACGGCGATGGGTTATGCGGTCACGCCAATAACCGGCGCGGATTTGACGCCGGACCGATTGCGCGCGTTCGATGCGGTCGTGATCGGGGTCCGCGCGTTCAATGTCCGCCCGGATCTCGCCGCCGGTTTGCCGTCCCTGTTTGGCTACGTCGAGAACGGCGGAACCGTCGTCGAGCAATACAATACGCCCGGAGGACTGCAGACGACCACGCTCGCGCCATATCCGCTGGCGCTCTCCCCGAACTTGCCCGCGCACCGGGTAACGAACGAGAACGCGCCCGTGACGCTCTTGGCGCCCGATCATCCTGCCTTGAACACGCCCAACAAGATTGGTGCGGCGGACTTCGAAGGTTGGGTGCAGGAGCGCGGCCTGAACTTTCCCAGTGAATGGGACGCCGCCCATTTCACGGCGCTGCTCGCGTGCAGCGATCCCGGCGAAGCGCCGCTGACCAGCGGTTTGCTGGTGGCGCGCGATGGCAAAGGTTGGTTCGTCTACACGGGTCTATCATTTTTCCGCCAGCTTCCCGCCGGTGTGCCCGGCGCGTACCGGCTGTTCGCGAACCTGGTCTCGCTCGGCAAGTAATCCAAAAAAAGGTAGGGGCTGGCTCTCCGAGCCGTCCCATTTGTCTCCGGTGAAACCATGCCAAACACCATGAACGCACCCGGCCGCAAATGGCTCACCCACGAACTGCCTTCTTGGGTAAACCCGGACGCCAGCAATTACTTCATCACGATGAACTGCCAAACACGTGGCACCAACCAGCTTTGCGTCCCTTCGGTCGGAGAGGCGCTACTGACTGCCGCGCGTACTTATTACGAACTGCGGAAATGGTTTCCTTCGTGTTTCTCGCCATGCCAGACCACATCCACATGTTAGTTAGCTTCGGACGAGAACAAGGCATGATGGAGGTCATCGCAGGCTTTAAGCGATACACCGCTCGACAACACGGGATCATCTGGCAGCGGAACTTCTTTGAACATCGGCTGCGACAGGAAGAGAGCATGGAAGAAAAAGCCGGCTACGTTTTGCAAAACCCGGTGCGTGCGGGACTGGTGCAACCATCCGCGGCGTGGCCGTATGTGTTCTTTATCGAACCGTCTGGCGCGCAAATCTCCACCTGACCAGAAACAAATGGTACGGCTCGGAAAGCCCGCCCCTACCTTTTTTAACGAAGCCGCGCGAGCGCGGCTGCCACATGGAAACTGCCGACCCACCTGAAGCTGAAACGGGCCTGCCCGGGCTGCGTTCGTGGCGGCTGGTCTATCTGTGCGTGCTCGGGACGTTGCTTTTGTGGGTGGGGCTGTTGACAATCCTCTCGCGGCTCTTCTCGTGAACGCTCTCGATTATCTGGTGCTGCTCGCCACGCTCGCCGGCATTGCGGCTTACGGCATCTGGCGCACGCGCGGGCGGCACGATCTCGACACCTACCTCAAAGGCCGCCGCGATACCCACTGGCTGACCATCGGCCTTTCCGTCATGGCCACGCAGGCCAGCGCCATCACCTTCCTGTCCACACCCGGGCAAGGGTATGAGGACGGCCTCGGGTTCGTGCAAAACTATTTCGGCGCGCCCATCGCGCTCATCCTCATCTCGATTTTTTTCCTGCCGATCTACCGGCGGCTGAAAGTCTACACCGCCTACGAATATCTCGGGCGCCGCTTCGATGCCAAGACCCGGCTGCTGGGCGCGGGGCTGTTCCTGTTGCAACGCGGATTGGCCGCCGGCATCACGATCTACGCGCCGGCGATCGTGCTCTCGACCGTGCTCGGCTGGAGGCTCGATGCGACCATCCTGGCCAGCGGCTTGCTCGCGGTCGTTTACACCGTCAGCGGCGGCAACGAGGCGGTCAACGTCACGCAGAAGTACCAGTTCAGCATGATCTTTGTCGGCATGTGCGTGGCGGCGTTTGTCCTGCTTTCCCGCTTGCCGGCGTGGCTGACCTTCCACGACGCGCTCACGCTCGCCGGCAGCTTCCACAAGCTGCAAGCCGTCGATTATTCGCTCAACCCGGACCGCCGCTACACGCTCTGGTCCGGGTTGTTCGGCGGCATGTTCCTGGCCTTGTCCTACTTCGGCACGGATCAATCGCAGGTGGGCCGCTATCTTTCCGGGGCGTCGCTGCGCGAAAGCCGGCTGGGCCTGATGTTCAATGCGGTCTGCAAGATCCCCATGCAGTTCCTGATTCTCATGCTCGGCGTACTGACCTTTGTCTTTTACCAGTTCGAAACGCCCCCCGTGTTCTTTAACGAGGCGGCGTGGAATGCCCAGGCCGCCCAGGGGTCGGGCGCACGTTTGCGTAGCCTGCGCACCAGGTTCGCCAACGCGCACGCGGCGGAAAGCCAGCAACTACACGAGTGGGTCACCGCACGCCGGGCGGGCGATCCGCGCGAGGACCTGCTCGCCGTGGAGGAGCCGCTGGAAA
>CAXUFU010000233.1:0-5277 GCA_964250275.1 uncultured Chthoniobacterales bacterium
CCCCCCCCCCCGCGCCCCCCCCCCCCCGCCCCCCCCCTCCCCCCCCCCCCCCCGCTACAAGCGGATTCTGACGCCTACAGACCGCCGCTCCAACGGCCGTCCAGCCAGAGTGGGGCCAGGCACTCATGAGTTCGTCCCCGTCCCCGTGCCGGTGCCGGTCGAGGTGGTCGTCGGTTGGCTGACGAGCGTGCTGACGTGCACGTTATACTCGTGGCCTTGCACGGTGTAATAAACATCCACAGCGAGCTCGGTCATCTGGTTGATGCTGTCGCCCGCCCAGGCGCCGGTGGTCACTTGCCAACGATAGCCGACCGCGCCGGCGCCGAAGTCGCCGCTGGTGCTTGCGGCGTTGGCCCAATTATTATCCACCACGAGTTCGGTCAGCTTGTTCTCCGCGAACTCGCCGGCGATAGCGTGCCGTTCCGACATCACCGATGCCCGGTTGGCCACCGTCAAGGCAGCCACAATGGATGGCACGACGATGGCCAGGAACAATAACGCCGCCAACACTTCCACGAACGTAAAACCAGCCGCCCGACGCCGACTACCCTGTAGCGGCGGTCTATGACCGCCGAAATCTGCCTGTAGCGGCGGTCTATGACCGTCGGCGGCGCTCCGCTTCACGCGCGACTTTCGACGGTCATAGACCGCCGCTACAGGCGAATCCCGCCGGTCATAGACCGCCGCTACAGCCAAATCCCGACGGTCGCAGACCGCCGCTACAGCCAGGCAGGGCGCGGGGCGCGGGGTGCGGGACCAGGCGTTCATCGGCGCACCTCCTTCTGCAATTCATACCCGTAGCCGTCCGTCGTCTCCGTCACCGACACGCTGTCGTGCCAGCGATCGACCAGGCGCAGGGTGGGCGTGGCCGATGGATCCAGGGTCCCGTCCGGTGCAAACTCGGCGACCGTGAGCCCTTGCCCGCCGCTGGGAGCCGTGGCGCCCGTGGAATCAAAATGCAGGTCCGGCTCGAGCGTGTATTGCTTGGTCCGGGCCGGGTCACCGGGAAACCCTGGTTTGGCGTACGCGCCGTATTGTCCGTTGGCGGGATTGAGCCACACGTCCATCGGCACGCCTTGAGAGATCGCCTGGTCCCGTCCGTACTCGAGCACCGCCAGCATTTGCACGCCGGCCGCCTCCAGATGACGCGCGCGCAGGGACGAAGATAGCAATGGCGCCACCAGCGCCAGCATCACCGCCAGGACTAACATCACGACGATTAGCTCCAGCAATGTAAACGCACGTTCCCCGTCCAGCCGCGCGTCTCCCCCCTTGCCAGCCCACGACGCCGCCGGAAGCCGGCTACCGTTTGGCCGTGTTCCAGTTGTTGATGTCATCTTCGGTGCCGGCGCGGCCGTCCGGGCCATTCGACAGGAGGTCGTAGCCGTTGACATTGTGCTTGCCGGGATACTCGTAGGTGTAGGGATTTCCCCAAGGATCCAGCGGCACCGATTTGAGATAAGGCCCCTTCCAGTTGGAGGCGTTGGCCGGAGGTTGGGTCAACTCGATAAGCTGGCCGTTCTTCGGGTAGTAGCCGTTATCGACTTCAAACTGGTCGAGCGCGATCTCGAAACTGGAGATCTGCGTGGCCGCGGCGGTGGTTTTCGCTTGCTGGCTGCGGCCGGCAAACTTCGGGATGACGATGGCGGCCAGCGTCGCCAGAATGACGAGCACCAGCAGCATTTCCACCAGGGTAAAAGCTTGCCGGCGCCGCGCGAGGGAGTGGGAGGGTGAGGTCAGTTGCATAGAGGGGAAACGAGCCGGTCCAGGAAAGGGGACGGCCCCGGAAATCCTTACTTGATGTAGTCCTGGATGGTAAAGATGGGGAGAACCATCCCGATAAAAATCACGCCGATAAAGCCCGCGATGGCGAAGAGCATGAGCGGCTCCGCCAGCGACACCGCGGTTTTCATCTGCCGGTCCAGCGTGATCTCCGTGGTGCCGGCCAGGCGGATCAGTTCACTGTCCAGCCGCCCGCTTTCTTCGGCCACGGAAATCATCTCCAGGGTCGAACCCGTGAAAAGCGCCCGCGCCCCGGTCAGGCTGGCGGCCAGCGACTCGCCTTTGGTCACCCGCTCGGTCGATTCGGACACGAGATCGATCAACGTCTGATAACCCAGGGACCGGCGCGCCACGTTCAGGCCGTTGACCAGCGAAACACCGGCGCCCAGCAGCGTGCCCAGCATCCGGCAAAAGCGTGCCATGGCAATTTGCGCCATGAGCGGCCCCACTACGGGTGAGCGCAGCAGGACCGTTTCCCACGCGCGCCGGCTGCTCTCTTTTTTGAACCAGCTCCGGCCGAAGTAGACGGCCGCGATCGCCGCGATCAGCAGGTAGATGCCGTAGTGCCGCGAGACGTTGCTGATGCCGACGATCACCTGGGTCAGAATGGGCAACGCGGCATCGAAACCCGCGAAGAGCGTCTGGAAACGAGGGATAAAGAAAACCAGCAGAAAAATGAGCACGCCAATGGCCAGAAACAGCAGCACCGCCGGATACATCAGCGCCGCCATCACCTTGGCGCGCAGCTCCTTTTCCCGCGCTTGAAAATCCGCCACCTGCGAGAGCACCACATCGAGAAAACCGCCCGCCTCGCCCGACTCCACCATGGCGACATAGATGCGTGGGAACACCTCCGGCGAACGGCTCATGGCGGCGGCCAACGAAGCGCCGTCGACCACCCGATCGTGTAACTCACGCCAACTGGCGCTGGCGGCCGGCTGCGAAGTTTCTTTGTACAGGATCGTCAGCGCCCGGCTGAGCGGCACACCCGCGGTGAGCAAGCTGGAAAGCGAGCGCGTGAAATCTTCCAGCGCGGCAAAAGGCACCTTGGTGGAGCGGCCGCCCAGGTTACCTAAATTGCCGAGCGCCGGCAGCTTGAACCCGCCGCTTTTGGCCGCCGCTTTGACGGGTGGTTCGGTCTCCGCCAGCCGGACCGGCGTCAGGCCGCGGCCCGCGATCATCTGCAGCGCGTCCGCCCGGCCGCTCGCCTCCAGGCGTCCTTGGATGATCCCGCCGTCGGCTTGCAGTGCTTTGTATTCGAAGAACGACATGACGCGTTAAGCGGCCACGAGCGCCGGGGCCGGCAGCGCGGCTTCCGCCGGATCTTCTTCCTTGGAGACGCGCAAAACTTCCGCCGGCGTGGTGATCCCCTCGCGCACCAACCGCCAGCCGTCTTCGACCAGCGTGCGCATGCCTTCCTGGCGCGCGGTATCGCGGATGTTGATGCTCGAACCGCCGGAGAGGAGCACCTGGCGGATGCCGCTGCTCATGTTCATCAATTCAAAGAGCGCGCGCCGGCCGGTGTACCCCGTCATCCGGCAAGTTGGGCAGCCGACCGCGCCATAGATCGTGGCGTCACCCAAGGCGCGCACGTTTTCCCGCAGTGCCCGCGTCCGCGCCGTCGTGTCGAGCACCCGGCAGGTGGGGCAGAGCACGCGCACCAGGCGCTGGGCGATCACCGCTTCCAGCGAGGAAGCCACCAGGTACGGCTCGACGCCCATATCAACCAGACGCGTCAACGCGCCGGGAGCGTCGTTGGTGTGCAGGGTCGAGAAAACCATGTGACCCGTCAGCGAGGCCTGGACGGCGATCTGCGCCGTTTCCTGGTCGCGGATTTCGCCCACCAGCACCACGTCCGGGTCATGGCGCAAAATCGCCCGCAACCCGCGCCCGAAGGTAAGCCCGGCTTTTTCCGCCACCTGGATTTGGTTGATGCCCTTGAGCTGATACTCGACCGGGTCCTCAATGGTGATGATCTTGCGGATGGAATCGTTGATCTGGGTCAGCGCACTGTAAAGCGTCGTCGTCTTGCCGCTCCCGGTCGGCCCGGTCACCAGGGCGATGCCGTGCGGCATGCCGAGCACGCGCTCGAACAGCTCGCGATCCCGCGGCGCCATGCCGAGCCCTTCCAGGCCGATCAAGCCCGCGTCCTGGCGCAACAGGCGCATGACCACCGCCTCGCCGTGCAACATCGGGATGACCGACACACGAATGTCAACGTCGCTGCCCTTGACCCGAATCTTGATGCGGCCGTCCTGCGGCACGCGCTTTTCCGCGATGTTGAGGTTGCTCAGGATCTTGATGCGCGAAACGATGGCCGGCTGGAAACGCTTGATCTGCGCGGGGACCGGCACTTCCTGCAGCAAGCCGTCGATGCGGTAGCGGATGCGCAACTCGTGTTCGAACGGCTCGACGTGGATGTCCGAGGTGCGCAGCGAGAGCGCGTCGCTCAAAATCTGGTTGACGAACCGGATGATGGAGGCGTCTTCCGCCGCCTTATCCAGATCGCCGTCGCTGGCCTGTTCCGCGGAGACGACCTGGAAACCTTCCTCCTGCTCGAGCAGGTTGAGCGTATCCGCGCCGACGCCGAGGTGCTTTTTAATCTCGCGCTGCAAGGCATGGCTCGGCGCGAGCACCGGCTGCAATTTCAGGTCGCTGAAAGCCGCCAGCCCGTCCAACCCCGGCGCGGCAAAGAGCCGGCTGAGCGCGACCTGGATGCGGCCGTCTTCCTCCCGCAGCGGCAGCATTTCCTCCCGCAAGAGGATCCGGGCCGGGAACCGCCCGAGCACGGCGCGATCCGGCTCCACGTTCTCCAACCCGGTGTAGGACAAGCCGTACTCCCGCGCCAGCCAGTACAAGACCTCCTCCTCGGTGTCCGCGGAGACCAACCCGGCCGCGGCCAACTGCTCGAGCGCTTCCGCGTCCAGGGCGGAGAGCTGGCGATTGGTCACCAGGCGCTCGATCAAATCGGACCCGGCAGGCGTTTGCAGGCTGGGGAGAGTCTCAATCGCGGCCATGACGCGGAACCTAATCCAACATGCCCATCATCACGAGCGTCGCTTCCTGGTGCAAGCTGAGCACCGACTTTAGTTCCGTGCGCGCTTGCTCGAGCTCGGCCACCGCTTTTTGGCGCGACTGGCGCAAGGCTTCCAGCTTCGCTTTGATCTCGGTGTTCGATGACGCGGAATTTTCCAGGGCCGCCCGCAGAGCCTGGGCTTCGGCGGATCCGGCTTGCTCCGGACGGTCGGGACGATTGGCGCGCTCCGGACGGTCGGCGGCATTCTCCGTCGCGTTATTGCCTCCGCGCGGTGGGCGGGGTGCGCCGGCAAAGCGGCCCACCATGGTCTCGCGCATTTTGTCCTGCACTTTGTTGAGCAGCGGCTGGATGACGGCCCATTCCTGGTCGCTGGCTTGCAGCGCGCCTTTGATGCGCTCGTTCATGCGCTGGCGGAACTGCTCCATGCGGTCACCGCCGCCACCAGGTCCGCCCGGTCC
>CAXUFU010000234.1:0-5257 GCA_964250275.1 uncultured Chthoniobacterales bacterium
GCGGCGTCGCCCGGCGGGCCCGGGGGCCCCCGCCCCCGGGCCACCCCCCCACCCCCCCCCCCGCTACAGCCGGAGCATTTGCCGGCCACGGTCTTTCTTACTCTGCTCTGGAGGAAAACCAATTCGCCACCCTCCGCGGATTCCGCAACGCCGGGGCGCAGGTTTCTCCAGCTCCCCGCAGCTCAGGCGCCGGCACTGGCCAGGCTGCTCACGATGGTGAGTAATTCGGCCGCTTCCACTGGCTTGGCCATGTGCATCTGGAAGCCGGCGCGCACGGCTTTCAAGCGGTCTTCCGAGCTCGCGTAGGCGGTGAGCGCCACGGCCGGAATGCCGCCCTCCTGGCCCCCGCGGCTGCGCACCTGGCGGATCAATTCGTAACCGTTCTCGCCCGGCATGCCAATGTCACTGACCAGCACGTCCGGCTTCTCCGCTTCGATGGCCGAAAGCGCTTCCGCCGCCGAAGCCGCCGTCCGCACGACGGCGCCGCATCTTTCCAGCACCCGCTGGACCAACACGCGGGAATCGACCTCGTCGTCGACCACCAGCACTTTGACGCCGGACAAACTCAAGTCGAGATCCCGGACAGGGAAAGACGGCGCGCCGGACCGCCCGAGATTGGGCGTGGGACGCTCGAAAGCAACCCTGGCGGGAAGCACACCCAGCAGCGGCAAAACGACCACAAATGTGGCTCCCCGGTTGGGGCCGCCGCTCTGCGCGCAAATTGTGCCGCCGTGCAGTTCCACCAGGTGTTTCGTGATGGAAAGCCCGAGCCCGAGGCCGCCATAACGGCGGCCGATGGAATTATCTTCCTGCTCGAACCGGTCGAACACATGCGGCAGAAACTCCGCGCTGATCCCTTCCCCGGAGTCGACCACACGGACTTCCAGATGTGAATTGACGCGCTCGAGCAGCACCTCGATGCGGCCGTCCTGCGGCGTGAATTTGATGGCGTTGGACAGAAGATTCCAGAAGATCTGTTGCAGCCGCCCGGGATCGCCGGAAACGGGCGATGCGCTCGGGTCGAGGGTCATGCGCAGCCGGATCGTTTTGGCCATGGCAGCCGGGCGAATCGTGTCGACCGCCGCGCGGACGATGGGCGTCAGGTCCGTGCGTTGGACATTCATGCGGACCTTGCCGGAGATGATTTCGCTCATGTCGAGCAGATCGTCGATGATCTGCCGCTGGACGCGGGAGTTGCGCTCGATGGCGACCAAGCCGTTCTCGAGATCGTCGGGCTCCGCCGGCCCGGCCAGGAGGATTTGCGCCCACCCGTAGATGGCGTTGAGCGGCGTGCGCAGTTCATGGGACAGGTTGGAAAGGAACTCGTCCTTCATCTTGCTGATTTGCTCGGCCTGGGTGCGGGCGGCGCGTTCACTGCCGAGCAAACTTTCCCGCTCGGCATTGACGGAGTGCAGCTCGACATTGCGTTCCTCGACGCGTTTTTCGAGTTCCAGATTGAACCGGCGCACGGCCTCCTCCGCCCGGCTGCGGGTGGCAACCTCCTGTTCGAGGGCGAGATTGAGACGCTGCAGATCCGCCGTGCTGGGCAGCTTCAGGGCGGGCGCGACCAGGCGGGTGAGCAAAAACGCCGTCGGCACCGACGCCAAGGCTGTGACGGCTTTGACGAGGCCGGTGAGCCAGTAGTTGCCGTGCCATACATTCCAGATTTCCAGCAAATGCGTCGTGCCGCAGGCCACGATAAAGACGGCGAAGCAAACGAACATCCAGCCAAAGCGCATCTCCTTCCGTCTGTGCACGAAGTAGATGAGGGTGAGCGGAATGGAATAGTACGAGCAAACGATCAGCGCGTCTGAAATGACGTGCAGCCAGACCAGGCCGGGAGTCCAAAGATAACAGTTCCCATGCGGCATGAAAGGCCCGCTGCTGAAGAGGTTGCGAAAGAAATGGTTCACGTTTCCCGAAAAGCGCTTGCTGTCAGCCTGAGCCGTTCACGTGCCAGTTTCCGTTGCGGCGGTGAAAAACGGCCTTTGCCCGGCCTGCTCAAATAGTTGCCGCGCCAAGGGAAGCGTCGAAATTTCTGTCCGGGAATGCCTTGCGCCGGCTGGTGCCAAGACCCGTGACAGTGGGGAGAGGCAGCTATTTCTCTTTACGCTTGCCGCCGGTTTGTGCATCAAATTTGCTTTTTAGGACGGACCAGCATTTCCCGGCCAACCGCCGGAACGGCGGGTCGAGGGTGAGCCGGACCATTTGAAACCATTCATGAAGCAAGCCGCCGTTGGTTTTCTCCTCGTCTGTTGCCTGCTTCCACGCGTGGCAACGGCGGGCACAAACCTCGTTCCGGAAAGTGCTTCCGTCGCTCCCTGGGTGGAATGGGATCGGACGAGCGAACGCGTCGTTTCCGCGGCCAACGATCCCGGTGCCGCCTATCCGCGCGCCAAACAGCTCTCCGACGGCGAGATCCTGCTGGCTTACCATCATGATGGCGGCGTGGGCGATTACGGCGCCGGAGTGACCCTGCGCAAGAGCCGCGACGGCGGCGCGACCTGGTTCCAGACCACCGAAATCGAGCGCCCCGCGGAGCGCGGCTTCTGGGGCTTCAGCAACCCAGACTTCATCGAGCTGGGCCCTGGGCGTCTGCTGCTGGTCAGCGCCGCGCGCGGCAAACCGGGCCGTTCCAGCGGCGATTGGTTCGTGGCGGAGGGCCGTCACAGCGGGCTGCGCCTGCGTTTCAGTGCTGACTACGGCGCCACCTGGAGTGCGCCCCGGATGATCGCCGCCGGCCGGGGCCGGGTGTGGGAACCGTCCATCGTGCGTTTGCCGGGCGGAGAAATCGAGATTTTCTACGCCAACGAATCGCCGGATCTGGAGGCGGAGGGTTCCAGCCAGTGCATCGAGTCCATCCGCTCGCTGGATGGCGGGCAGACTTGGACCACGCCCAGCATCGTCTCGGAAGACCCCGGTTGCCGCAACGGCATGCCGGCGGCCTTGGCTCTGAGCAACGGACATGTCGTCTGCGGGCAGGAAGTTGTCGGCCGGGCGACCTCACCCTGGATCGCGGACACCGTGCACGGAGAGACGCAGGACTATCATCTGGCGCAAAATCAGTACGATTTCGGCGCCGCGCCGTTTTTGGCCCGCGCTCCGGACGGCACCACGCTGCTGGCTTTTCACTCGCAGTTGCAGCAACCGCCGGCGTTCAAGCGCTTGCCCATGGCGTGGATGTTCTCCCAGATCTACGTGCAACGGGGTGACGCGGAAGCCGGCAACTTCGGACCGGCCTCTTGTCCGTGGCCCAAGATCGAGCAGGGGACCGGCGCGTTTTTCCCGTCCTTGATGGTGATGAACGGCGGGACGGTCGTAGCCATGGCGTCCTTTATCACCGTGCACCCCAATCGCACGTGCAGCACGGTCGTGCGCTGGATCAAAGGCAAGCTCACGGCCGCCGCCGCCGCCGGCACCAAGCCGTTGCAGATCGCAGCGGCTGGCGCGGGGCGGCCGGAAGAGAAGAGTTTGCTGGCGACTTCCCCGGCCGCGGAGCCCGCGCCAACGGTCCCCCCGCCGACCGCCGCGGAATACAAGTACGGGCCGCCGCCGGACGACGGCACCAGTAAGGCCGGCGCCGGCTACTGAAAGAGCCGAGAGCGCGGCCGGCGCTCAAGCGGCGGCTTCGGCTTTGGACGGATCGGGTTTCTTGCACAACCAGACCGCGGCCGCGCCGATGAGCAGGCCAATGGTGATGACCAGGAAAGCGTCGTTGTAGGCCATCACCTCCGCGCTTTTGCGCACAGCCATCTTCAGAACTTCGTAGGCCTGGTTCATCGACGTGGCCGGGCCAAAACCTTTGCCCTCGAACTGCGCCTGCGTGGACATGAGGCGGCCCCGCACCGCGAGGTCATAGGCGGTGACGCGTTCGCCGATCCGGAAATCGTGGAACTGTTCGCGGCGCTGGGTGACGGTCGAGAGCAGCGCAATGCCGAACGAGCCGCCCAGGTTGCGGAACATGTTGAAGAGGGCTGACCCTTCCCCCGCGTCCTTGCGCGCGAGCGTGGCCGTAGCCAGTGAAGTGACGGGTACGATGGTGAAGGGCTGGCCGATCGCGCGCACGAGATTGGCGTAAGCAAACTGCTGCATGCCGTAATCCGGCGTCATATAGACGTTCATGTAGCAGCTATAGGCGAAGATGAGGGTGCCGCCGAAAATCAGGACGCGCATATCCACTTTCTTCATCAGATAGGGCAAAAATGGGAAGACCAGGAGCTGAGGCAAGCCCACCCATATGAGCGTTTCTCCGATGAGGGTGGGACTGTAATCCTGGACCGTGCTCAGGTACTCCGGGATCAGGTAGACGCAGCCGTACAGGCCCAGCCCCAGCATGAAGCCCAGAATGGTGGAAACCGCCAGATTACGGCTGCGGAGCAGCTTTAAGTTCACCACCGGTTTCTTGGCGCCGAACAACTCCCAGAGCACGAAGATCGGGATGAAAATCGCGGCCAGCAGGCCGCAGCTGCGGATGAACTCGTTGCCAAACCAATCCTTGCGCTGGCCCTCCTCCAGCATGGCCACGAGCGAACCCAGACCGATCGCCAGCGAGCCAATGCCGACCCAATCCCCTTGCTTGAGCAGGCCGAAGGTAAACGGCGCCTTGTCGATGGTCGTATAAACCGTGATAAACATGAGGATGCCGGGGATGAAGTTGATGTAGAAGTTCCATTCCCAGCCCACGGTATCGGTCAGCAGGCCGCCGATGTACGGCCCGACCGCGGGCGCGAGCGTCGCCGTCAGCCCAAACATGGCGGTCCCGACGCCCTGCAAATTCTTGGGCATCATCGTCACGATCACGGTCAACGCCATGGGGATGAACACCCCGCCCGTAAACCCCTGGCCCGCGCGAAAAAAGATCATCTCGCCGAGATTGGTCGAGACGCCGCACATGGCGGAAAAGCAGAGGAAAAGCACGACGTTGCCCAGCAGGTAGTAGCGCACGGTAAAGATGCGGCTGAGCCAGGCCGTGAGCGGGATGGTGATAATCTCGCCGATCAGGTAGCTGGTGGAGATCCAACTGCCTTCGTCGGGTGTGGCGGCAATCCCCCCGGAAATATCCGCCAGCGAGGAGTTGGTGATTTGGATATCGAGGACCGCCATGAAGGCGCCGAGCATGGTGCCCAGGACGGCGACCCATTTCCGCAGGTCCATCTGTTCGTTTCCGTCGTTCGCCATAAAGGGGTTCCTTTTCGGTCAGTTCCACCCGCCGCCGAGGGCCTTGATGAGCTGCACGGTGGCCTGGAGGCGCTGGCCT
>CAXUFU010000235.1:0-5244 GCA_964250275.1 uncultured Chthoniobacterales bacterium
GTGTAGATCTCCAACGTCGACCAATCATTAAAAAAACCAAACGGCTCGCTGGTGATCGCCGGAGTGGCGGCTTGTGCCATCGCCGAAAACATGACGGCAAGCGTTAACCCGCCCACGCAGCGGCGCAAGCATTTCATCGCATTGCCGGCGGCGCGCCGCCCATCCAGGGCCGTGTGTGCCGGCGTGTGGCGGTCCGCCAGCCCGGCGTTCGCAGTGAGTGTGGCAGGAGGCGGAGTTTTCATGAGGGGGAAAGTAAGAGACTGAAATCTTTACCCGCGCGCGGGAGCATCACAAGGGCTATGCGCCGTGTTCCACAGTGGCGCTTTTAGCGGCGTTTGGCCCTTGTTCGACGGGGCAAAATGGGTCAATTGCCCAGCCTGGCTACTCTCCCTGGCCGCCCGGCTCTATGCAGACCCAAATCTTCCTTTGTCTCGGCCTTGCCCTGCTTGGCGTGGCGCGGGCCGATGAGGCGCAAGCACCAGCCTGGAAGATCGCGCCCACGCGCCTGCTCACCCGCTGGGCGGCGCAAGTCTCGCCCGAGCATCCGCTGCCCGAGTATCCCCGGCCGCAACTCGTTCGCCCGGACTGGCTCAACTTGAATGGGCTCTGGGATTACGCTTTGTCCGCGCCGGACGCCGCTCAGGTGCCGCCGGATTATACCGGCAAGATCCTGGTCCCCTACCCTTACGAATCCGCGCTGTCCGGCGTGGGCCAGGCCAGTCCCACGGCACAGCGGCTGTGGTATCACCGCACCTTCACCCTTCCCGCCGCGTGGACCGGCAAACGCATCCTGCTGCACTTCGGCGCGGTCAACTGGGACTGCGCTGTTTTCGTCAACGACCAGCCGGCCACCAGCCACCGGGGCGGCTACACGGCCTTTGACTGCGACATCACGGACGCCCTGGTCCCAGGGCGCAACGACTTGGCCGTCGCGGTGTCAAATCCGCTGCGGGTGGACGTGCCCGATGCCCAGGTCTTGGGTAAGCAGCGCCGGCATTCGAAAAGTATCTTTTACACCGCCGCCACCGGCATCTGGCAAACGGTCTGGCTCGAGCCCGTGCCGGCCGCGCACGTCACCAACTTGAAGATGGTGCCCGATGTCGACGCCAAGACACTCCATCTCATCGTCGCCACCACAGGCACAGCGGCCCAGACAATGGTCCAAGTGACCGCCAGGGATGGCGCCACGACCGTGGCCGAGGTGAGCGGCCGTCCTGACACCACGATCGATCTCCTCCTGCCGAACGCGCATCTCTGGTCGCCTGCTGACCCCCACCTGTATGGGTTGACCGTTGCGCTGCTCGAAAACCAGCGGGTCATGGATGGCGTCGACAGCTATTTTGCGTTGCGCAAAGTCGCGCTGGGCAAAGATGCGCAGGGGCGCACGCGGATTTTTCTCAACAACCGGTTCCTGCTCGAGATCGGCCTGCTCGACCAGGGTTATTGGCCGGATGGCATTTACACGGCCCCGACGGACGAGGCGCTCAGGTCCGACCTCGAAACGGCGGCGAAGCTCGGCTATAATCTCCTGCGCAAGCACGCCAAGGTGGAGCCGGCGCGCTGGTATTATTGGGCCGATAAACTTGGGCTGCTGGTCTGGCAAGACATGCCGCAGGCTTTCGGCCCGACGGACGGCAAACTGCCGCTCTCCGACGGCGCCAAACAACAATGGCTGAGGGAATGGGAAGTCGAGATCAACGAGTTCTTTGATGCGCCTTCGATCATCGTGTGGACTCCCTTTAACGAGGGCTGGGGTCAGCACGACACCGCGCAAATCGTCGCCACCACCAAACAGTGGGATCCCAGCCGGTTGGTCGATGACGCCAGCGGCTGGACCGATAAAAACGTCGGCGACATTCTCGACAAACATGTCTACCCGGGACCGGGTGGCGTGGCGCCGGAGGCCAACCGCGCATCCGCGGGTCACCGCTGGGCGACGGACGTCTTTGGCTATGGCACCCTGCTGCAAAGCAAATGGCTCGCTACCAAACGTTACCTCAACCTGCTGCAAACCGCGCACCGGTTGAGCGACGAACACGGCACGTCCGCTTTTGTTTATACCCAGTTGACCGATGTGGAGCACGAGGCCAACGGCATCCTCACCTACGATCGCGCCGAACTGAAGTTTGACCCCGCGATCCTGCGGGCGGCGAACCTGGGCGAGTCCGTCACCATGCCGCCCAACCCGCAGCCGGATCTCGTCCCCAATGCGCAGGACGAGGCGGTTTCTTGGCGTTACACGACGGAGCAACCCGCCCACGGGTGGGAGCAACCCGGGTTTGACGATTCCCGCTGGCAGGTCGGCGCTGCTCCCTTCGGCCATGACATTGCCGGCGCGCGGACCCCATGGACGAGCAGCGACATTTGGCTCCGCCGCGCTGTTGCTCTTCCCGCCGAGCTTCCGCCCAAGCTCCTTTTTACGGTCTACCACGATGAGGACATCGAGATCTATCTCAATGGCACGTTGGCTGCCTCAGCCCCGGGTTATGCCGAGCAGTATGTCACCCTGCCCGTCAACGCCGCGGGCCGAGCCGCGCTGCGTCCTGGATACAACACCATCGCGGCGCACGTTCATCAGACGACCGGCGGGCAAGGCGTGGACGTTGGGATTCGCTCAGAGGCTCTCGGAGCAGAGACGCGGTGAATTGCTGTGGCGCCGTTGAAAAGGGACGGTGCCGATGTAGCTCAAGGTCCCGGACAGCAAGGGACCGGCTCGGAGAGCCATCCTCACCTTTTTGGGATTTAATCCGCCTGCCGCAGTTGGATGCTGTCGATGATGCGGCCTTCCGCGAGCACGTTCGTGATCACGACCAGCCAGGCGCCTTCCTCGCACCAGCCACCGCGCTTCAGATACGCGATCGCGTCGCGGATCGTCTTCTCCGGGTTGACCGAAAAATTCATCAAGAACGGCTCGACGCCCCAGGGCAGCAGCAATTGGCGGAAGACCGTCTCGACATCGGTAAACGCATAGATCGGCACACCATGCGGGCGCAAGGCCGCCAGCGTGTAACCCAGGAACCCGCTGCGCGTAAATACCACCACGCCCGAGCCGCCCAACTCCTGCGCGAGCACCGCCGCCGAACGCAGCATCTTCGCCTTCGGCTCTTCGAGTTGGAAGCCCTCGTTCCATCCCCGCTTCTCGGTCGGCTCGATGCTCTGGATGATGTTTTTCATTACCTGCACGCACTCCAGCGGATACAGGCCGGTGGTCGTCTCACCCGAAAGCATGACCGCATCGGCGCGCTCGCGAACCGCCGTCGCCACGTCGGAAATTTCCGCGCGCGTCGGCATGGGGGAAGAGATCATCGATTCCAGCAGATGCGTCGCGATGATCACGGGCTTACCCAAGCTCAGGCAAGTCTCAACGATGCGCGTCTGCACCAGGGGCAGGATGTGGTAGTCGATTTCCACGCCCAGATCGCCCCGCGCTACCATCACGCCATCGGCCGCGGCCACGATCGCCTCGAGATTGCGCACCCCGGCTTGATCCTCGATTTTCGCGATGATCCGCGCGCTGGAGCCGAGCTCGACCAACAGCTTGCGCAAAGCCACGATGTCCTCGCTGCGGCGCACGAAAGACAGCGCCACGAAATCGATGCCCACTTTGACGCCCGTGCGCAAATCGGCCATGTCCCGCTCGGTCAGCGACGGCAGGTTCACGTCGACGCCGGGCAGATTGATGTGGCGCCGCGAGCCCAGCACCCCCGGCGTCAGGACCCGGCAGCGCACGCTCACATCGTCCTTGGCCACGACTTCGAGCCGGATCAAGCCGCTGTCCACCAGCACGGTCGCGCCGATGCGCACGTCGTGCGGGAAGCCAGGGTAATTGACGTCGACTCCCCGGACGCCGGTCGAGCCGCCCGCAACGTAAAACTCGAAGTCTTCGCCGGGCTTCAGCTCGATCGGCGTGGTAAGAAAACCGGTGCGGATCTCAGGGCCTTTGACGTCCATCAAAATCGCCACCTGGCGATTGACCGCGACCGAGGCCGCCCGCGCGCGTTCGATGACGGCCAGGGTCCACTCCGCCGTGGCGTGCGCCATGTTCAACCGGAAGATGTCGACGCCCTGGGCAATCAGTTCCCGCAACTGCCCGGCGCTCTCGGTCGCAGGTCCCAGCGTGGCGATGATTTTGGTGTGCCGAAAATAACCGCGCGTCATTCCATGGACTCCCTTGCTTTAAAACCTGCCGGCTTACAGCACCATGACTTAACAGAACCGCCCCATGTCGTAAACAAAGAGCTTCCGCCCGAGCAGTGAAGCTGCTTGGTTGCAACGGTAGGGATGGATCTCCGATCCGGTCCCTGACTGTCTGGGCGGGCACGCCAGGAGGGTGGCTCGCGGTGGCTCGCGCCATGCACGCTCCCCCTTTCCAGACAGTAAGAGACCGTGTCGGAGACCCTTGCCTACCGTGGTTTGGAGCCGCGTCGCGGCGGAGCATCCGCCTCGGGCAGGATAGTTGAGATCTGCTACTGTCGGTCCACCGCGGATATAGACTCCGTTTCATGAAAGCGTTCTTCACCCTCGCCCGCACACGCACCCCTGGTGGCGCGGAACTGACTTTGCAGGAGCACGATGGGGAGTTCTACCTCAAGCTCGATGGCCGCCAGTTGATGAGCACGGACTCGGCGGTTTCCGAGTTGTTGCTGGGAGAACTGGCCTGCGCTCCGCTCCGCGGCCAGGCGCATCCGCGGGTGCTCGTGGGCGGGCTGGGCCTCGGCTTTACCCTCAAAGCGGTCTTGCAGACCTTGCGCCCCGAGGCGGAAGTGCACGTGGCGGAGATTGTCCCGGACGTCATCGGGTGGAACCGCGAGCTGCTGGGAGGAGTCAACGGCAAGCTGCTCGACGATGCCCGCGTCAAAGTCTTCGCCGAAGACGTTTTCCCCCTGCTCGCGCGGGTACCGGCCGGCACGTATAACGCCATCCTGCTGGACCTCGACGATGGGCCCTCCGGGTTTCTGCAGGGGCGCGTCGCGTACACGTACGATCGCCGTGGTTGTCTGCGGATCGCGCGCGCCCTGGCTCCTGGCGGTTGCGCCGCCTTCTGGTCGGCGGCGGAGGACCAACCCTTTGTCCAGCGGCTGACGCGATTTGGCTTTCAAGTGGAAACGCGGGAGGCCAAGTCGCACGAGCAAGCCAAACGCGCGGCGCATCGCATTTACCTGGCCAAATTGCCGGCGGCGGGAAACACGCGCCCGGCGGAGGTCCGGCGCCGTCGCCATTGAATCGTCAGTCTATGAGCATGAT
>CAXUFU010000236.1:0-5225 GCA_964250275.1 uncultured Chthoniobacterales bacterium
AGGCTCAGCTCGTAGCTGGCGCCTCGTTGCGGATCCCCGAGCATCTGGTACTCGTCAATGACCAGCAAACGCGGCCCGTGCCGCCGCAGCAGATTGCCGCGCTGGGTCTCGAGCGTCGCCACGATCACGCGCGCGTCCGGGCGTTCCGAGATGTCGCCCGTGCAAATGCCGACGTCCCACCCCGCCGCACGCCATTCGGCAAACTTGTCGTTCGCCAACGCCCGGGTAGGCACCGTAAAAACCGCCTGGCCCTTGAGCGACGGGTACAGCAACTCGAAAACGTAAGTCTTGCCCGCGCCCGTCGGCGCATGCACGACCACATCCCGGCCGCCGCGCAGGGCCGCCACGGCCTGCTGCTGCCACAAGTCCGGGATGCGCAGGCTGACCTCCAGACTGTTCGTCAGCGGGAAAGGTCTCATCCCATCCAAAAAAAGGTAGGGATGGCTCTCCGAGCCGGTCCCTGACTGTCTGGCTGCAGTGCCCGGGAACAGGTCGTGCCACTCTTAGAGGCACGTTCCCGGACAGTCAGGGACCGGCTCGGGAGAGCCATCCCTGCCTCTTCGGCGACAAAGCGCGCTAATCCTTGCTCTTGGCCAGCCGCACCCGGCGCTGCTGGTCGACCAAGTCCGCCAGGATGTTCAACGACTCGTTCCGGATGGGATCGACCGTGTCCGAAGCGGCCTTGTCTCCGCTCGCGTCATCATCGGCCAAGGCATCGTCGCCGGTGTCATCCTCGGAAGTGACCGCTTTTTGTTCGGCCGTCTTCGCCTTGTCCTTCAGATCGGCTTTTTCTTTCTTGCTGGCGAGGAGCTGCAGCTTCGGCTTGTCGACATCGGCCAACGGCAACTCGTACGTGACCACGGGCGGTTCCTTGCGGGCCAGCCGTTCCGCCTTGATCTGGTTGCTGCGCTCCTCGTCGGCCTTTGCTTCCTCTTCCCGCAGTGCCAGATTCAACGAGAGATGATTGCTGGCGATCCGCTGTTCCATCTTGTCGATGTCCTGCTCCAGATAGCGAAACTCCGGGTCGTTTTTCACCCGTGCCTCGGAGCGCAGGCGCAGATCGGCCAGGTCCACCGGCGGCCCCATCCATTTGTCGTAGTCGGCCGGTTTTACCTCGTCGTACGGCAGAGGGTATTTGAGCGCGTCTTCGCCGACTTCCAGGTGCGCAAAGCGTGACGGCAAAACGATATCGCTCTCGACGCCCTTGAGCTGCGTCGATTGGCCGGACGGCCGGTAGAACTTCTGGATGGTCAACTTGAGCGCTCCCGCGTCCGCCGCTTTCATCCCGAAAGGCGACATGAATTTGCCGACTTCGAGCACCGCTTGGACGGTGCCCTTGCCAAATGTGTTCTTATCTCCCACAATGACCGCCCGGCCGTAGTCCTGCAGCGCACCAGCGAAAATCTCGCTGGCCGAGGCGCTGACGTGGCTGGTCAAGACCACCAGCGGACCCGCGTAGGCGATGGACGGATCCTTGTCGCTGAGTACCTGCATCTGTTTGGCGTAATCCTTCGACTGCACCACCGGACCCTTCTTGATGAAAAGGCCGGTCGCGCTAATGGCCTCGTCGAGTGAGCCACCGCCGTTGCGGCGCAGGTCGACCACCAGGCCCGAGATGTTTTCCTTGTTCAGCCGGCTGATCAGGGCTGCCATGTCCCGGGTCGTGCTCTTGGGGGGTGTCTTGCTGCCGGCCGCCGGATTGATGTCCAGATAGAAGCTCGGCAGCGTGATCCAGCCCAGCCGCTCGGTCTGACCCTGGGCGTCCTTGTGCTCGATGATCTCGGCGTGCGCTTCTTTCTCGGTCAATTTGACCTCGTCCCGCGTGATCGCGATGACTTTGCGCTTGGAAGTATCCGTCTGCCCGGCTGGGACCACTTGCAGGCGGACCACGCTGGCTTTCTTGCCGCGGATGAGGTCGACGACCTTGTCCAGCTTCATATCGATGACATCGACAAACGGGCCGTTGCCCTGCGCGACGGCGGTGATGCGGTCGTCCATTTTCAGGTCGCCCTGTACGGCCGCTGGCCCGCCCGGGATGAGCTCGACGATCTTGGCGTAGCCATCGAGGCTTTGCAGCATCGCGCCGATGCCGACCAGCGAGAGCCGCATGTCGATGGAGAAGTTCTCCATCTCGCTCGGGCTCATGTACTCGCTGTGCGGATCGTACGCCTGCGCCAGCGCGTTGATGAACAGTTTGGCCTGATCTTCCTTGGTCTGCTCGTGCAGGCTGCGCAGAAGCCGGTCGTAACGCTTGGCCACGACTTCTTGCGGCGTCTCCGGCTTGCCGACCGGGGCCGCCGCCGCCGCCTTGTCGGCGGGCGCATCGGTCTTAGCCGGGGTGGAAGCCGGCTTTTCGCCAGCGGCGTTGGCGGCTTGGTCGGGCGCGGCCGCGTCCACCTTATCGGTGGTTTTGTCGGTTGGAGGATGCTGGTTGAGGGTCTCGGTCAACAGTTCGTTTTCGATCCGGTCGCGCCAGAGCGCGTCGGCGTCTGCCTCATCCTTCGGCCAGGGCGCTTTTTCGCGGTTGATCTCGATGGAACCATTGCCGGTGAAATCAAACTTCTCATTTTTGAGGAGTTCCTTGATTTTGGCGACCCGCGCGTCCACGCGTTTGACGTAAGTGTCGTAGATCACGTACCCGGGCGACACGTCCCCGAGCCAGATATCGTCATCGAGTTCGGAGGCGTACTTCTTCTCGAACTCGTTGATGTCCTTTTGGGTGAAGAACAGCCGGCTGTAATCCAGCGTATCGACGCAGATGTGCAGGATGCGGTCGGAGTACTGGTTATCCAGCGGATGGCGCGTATAGTGGAGTTGCTCGAGCGCCTTGGCGACCGACACCGCGACCTGGCCCGGATCCGGATCAGCGCCGGAAACGCCCGCCAGCGGCGCCAGAAGCAGCGAAGTTCCGAGGAGAAGCGAAGACAGAAATTTCGTCATGAGCGAGGCAGGTAGCGATTTCCGTGCAAGTGCTGAATAGATAATGAAAGCTAGGACAGCGCAAGCCCAGCCCTGTTCGAGGCTCGAGCCGGACCAGGCAACGTCGCCGCGCTGAATCACGTGACCATGAACACCGATTTCGAGCAATACACCGGCGGCTTTTTCCAGACCAATGCGTACCTGTTGCCCGCTCCCGGTGGCGGCAAGGTGCTGATCGACGCGCCCGAGGGTTGCGCGGCCTGGGTGCGGGAAAACGACTGGCACATCGAGGCTCTCCTGCTGACCCATGCGCACGTCGATCATGTGCACGATTGCGCCGCGATTCTCAAAGAGCACGGCTGCCCGTTTTACTACCACAAAGACGGCACGCCGCTGCTGACGGATCCCATGGCTTACCGGCGCTACGGTCTGAGCATCGACTTTGAACCGGTGACGGGCGGCACGCTGATCGTGGAGGGCCCGCGGGCGGATTTTGCCGGCGTGGTTTTCGATGTTTTGGAAGTGCCGGGTCATTGTCCGGGCAGCGTGTGTTTCTTTGATCGCTCGAACGCGCGGCTTTTTGCGGGCGACACGTTATTTGCGGGCTCGGTCGGGCGCACTGATTTGCCGGGCGGCAATCATGACCTGCTCCTGCGAGGCATCCGGGAAAAACTGCTGACCTTGGCTGACGACGTGGCCGTTTACGCCGGGCACGGCCCGGCGACGACGATCGGTGGCGAGCGGGAGACGAACCTGTTCTTGAGCTAGCGCGACCTTCCAAAAAAAGGTAGGGATGGGTCTCCGACCCGGTCCCTGACTGTCTGGTGAGGCGTGCCTGTACGTGGCGCGACCCACCTCCAACGGATAGGCCAGACTGGGGAGCGGCCCTATTGCCCGAAGAAGCGCGTCTGTGCTCGGCACGACCCACCTCCGGGCACATCGGCCAGACAGTCAGGGACCGGGTCGGAGACCCATCCCTACCTTTTTCGGGGAGGCCGCACTTCCGCCAGGAACTCACCCATCAGTTGCAACGCCATCTTTAGCTGCGGCAAACTCGTCGCGTACGAGCAGCGCACGTAACCTTCGCCGCTGGGGCCAAACGCCGTCCCGGGCACCACCGCGACTTTCTTCTCCTGCAGCAGCCGGAGCGAGAAATCCCGGCTGCTTAATCCGCTGGAGCGAATATCCGGGAAGACATAAAACGCGCCCCGCGGACAGTGACAGTCGAGTCCGAGGCCGTTGAGCGCGTGCACGATGAAATTGCGCCGCGCCTCGTACTCGCGCCGCATCCGGCTGACATCCGGCTCGCCGTGGCGCAGCGCTTCGACGGCTGCCTCCTGGCTGGTGATCGAGGCGCAGAGAATGCCGTACTGATGGATCTTCATCATCGCCTCGGTCAAAGCCGCCGGCGCGCACGCGTACCCGATCCGGAAACCGGTCATGGCAAAGGCCTTCGAAAACCCGTGCAGGAAAATGGTGCGCTCCTTCATGCCCGGCAACGCGGCGATGGAACGGTGCGTTTCGCCGTCGTAGGTCAGCTCGCTGTAAATTTCGTCGGTGACTACGATGAGATTGTGCCGGCGGCAAACGGCCGCGAGCAGTTCCAGCTCCGCCGCGGGCAGCGTGGCGCCAGTGGGGTTCGTGGGAAAATTGAGCAACAGGACTTTGCTGCGCGGCGTGATCCGCGCCGCCACCGCTCCGGCGCGCAAGGCGAACCCGTCCTCGGCCCGGGTCTCGATCGGCACCGGGACGCCGTGCGCCAGGGCAATGCTCGGGCTGTACGAGACGTAACACGGCTCGTGAAAAAGCACCTCGTCGCCGGGATCGAGCAGGGCGCGCAACGCGAGATCGAGCGCTTCGCTGACGCCGACCGACACCAGGATCTCCGTTTGCGAGTCGTACTGCACCTCAAAATGCCGCGCGACATAGCCGGCGATCTGCTCGCGCAATTTCGGCAGCCCCAGATTGGACGTGTAACCGGTCTGGCCGCGCTCCAGCGAGTACACCGCTGCCTCGCGGATGTGCCAGGGCGTGACGAAATCCGGCTCCCCAATCCCGAGGCTGATCACGCCGCTCATGGTCTGCACGACCTCAAAGAAATCGCGGATGCCCGAGCGAGGAATGCCTTGCACGTGGCGCGCGATGGGCGAAGCGGTCATTTGTCGGGAGCCAGGATACCGGTGCAGTGGGCCAGGGGCAAGGAGCGACCTGTTCGAGCACAGGAATGTCCGTAGGCCGGCTGTACCGGCGGTCTGTGACCGTCGCCGGCTTGCCAGCGAGTAAGGCCGTCTCCGACGGTCATAGAC
>CAXUFU010000237.1:0-3369 GCA_964250275.1 uncultured Chthoniobacterales bacterium
ATCCGCTCCAGCGGCTGCCTCGTCCCGCCCGCCCCGGCGGAGACGATCCGCCCGTCCACGACCGCATGCAGCGCCGGCTGATCGCCCTGGGCCTGCGCGAGGAAGGCGACCGCCGCCGCCAGCAGCCGGGCGACATCGAACTTGCGCACACCCGCGCCCAGGGCGGTCGCGTCCGCGTGGCGCATCGAAGCTGTGGCGTCGAGCACCACCCGCACGGTCACGGCGGTTTCGATCTCGCTCTCGCGTACGAAATGCCGGTCCGAGCGCGCATACAGTTTCCAATCGATGTGCCGTGGCTCATCCCCGGGTTGGTAGGCGCGGTACTGGGCAAACTCCCGCGCCAGGCCTGGCTGCCGGCTCGCGTGCAAGCCCGGCAACACACCCGCGACGAGTTGCCGCGCTGCCAGCGTCAGCCCGCGCGTGGCGGCCAGCAGTTTCGGGTCGAGGATGGCGGGCATGGCTCGGGGTGTGCCTTAGAACGTTGATCTATGATCGCTGGAACTGTCGATGCAAAGTTACACAGGATTCCAAAACGACTCCTGCTGCCAGTTGGCAGGGAATGCCATCGCAGACGAAGGGACATTGGGGTGTGCGGCCAGCAGAGCTTTCAAACGATTATGCCAACCGCTGCCCGGTGCCGCCACCTGAATGAGTTCAAAGAGCACGACGGCCAGCGCGTAGAAGCGATCCCTTTGGCGTGAACGAGAAAGGTGGCGTGCTTTCTAGCGATGACGGGAGGGATGGAGAACACCCGGTTCCAGAGCCGGGAGTGGTGCGCACACAGGTTACGCAGGTAAGCCAAGCTATGCAGCCAGGATTGGAGGATCTGTTCATCGCAACCAAAGGGAGCAGCGATGGCTTTGCGCTCCGGACCATGCAGCGCGGCAAAGAGGTAAGAAAGAGTGCCGAAAGTCAGGTTCTCCGTCATCGCTCAAGCCGGCGGCAAAGAGGGATCGGTGTATTTGGTGCGGTAGTGAATGATAAAAGTTTCGCGACTGGCACGGGTGTCGCGCTCTACCTTGGCAAGCAGTTGGTTGATGTAGCCGTACTTGGGCGCGAAGTGGCGGCTTTCCATAAACCAATGCGGGCCGTGGCGCACGCTCATCTCGCAGACCATCACGCTACGGACAGCTACCTCGATGCGCTCGATGGCATCGTTGACCAAGAGGCGCAGTTCACGATCGAAGCGGTAAAGTCCGAGTACATCTTCAAGCGTCGTGTTTGGCAGGAACGGTTTGCCTGGCGTTTTCGCCCGCTGGAAAGGGAGCGCGTAGGCAGAGAGACGATAGTAACCAATAAACCGCAGGTCCTGGAGGGCTCGAGCAGGATCCGAGACCTGGAGTCCTCGCGCTTGCAGCTTGGCGAGCAAATCTGGCAGCGGAAGGGCTGGCTTGGTAAAACGCATCTACCCTGACCCTCCAATCAAAAAAATACCCGCCCTGGTGCGCGTCCACGAGAAACTCGTGCCTAAGCGTGGCGGGTTTGTTAGCACTAACATGAGCCAAAGATGAGGCTTTGCAAGCGCTCGCTACCGCTGACGAAAGCAGACACTCTCATCAGGCGAGCGGATTCTTCGGCTCGGGCACCAGGCGGAACAACTCCGCCGCGACATCATCGGGTCGGATGTTCTCGCTTTCGGCCTCGAAGTTCAGCAGGATGCGATGGCGCAGCACCGGCGCGGCCAGAACGCGCAGATCCTCCAACGTCACGGCGAAACGGCCCGCCAAGAGCGCGCGGGCCTTGGCCGCCAAGATCAGCGCCTGACCCGCCCGTGGGCCCGCCCCCCAGCGCACCCACTTGGCGATGTAGGGCAGCGACTTGTCCCGCGTCGCGCGCACCAAGCGGGTAGCGTAACGCAGCAGTTCCTCGTTCACCGCTACCTCGCGCGCGAGCGCTTGCAGCCGCCGCACTTCCTCGGCCGTCATCACCGGCGCCACCGCGCGGGAGCCTTTGCCAGTCGTCCGCGCCAGCATGGTGTATTCGTCACCCTCGTCCGGGTAGCTGATCTGAATGTAGAGTAAAAAGCGATCGAGCTGCGCCTCAGGCAGCGGGTAAGTACCGGCTTGTTCGATCGGGTTCTGCGTCGCCAGCACAAAGAACGGCCGCTCCAGATCGTAGGTCTTGCCGCCGTACGTCACGCTGCCTTCCTGCATCGCTTCAAGCAGGGCGCTTTGGGTCTTCGGCGGCGTCCGGTTGATCTCATCGGCCAGGATGATTTGGCCGAAAAGCGGGCCGCGGTTGAACTGGAAAAAGCGTTTGCCCGTGGCGTGATCTTCTTCCAGGACTTCCGTGCCGATGATATCGCTCGGCATCAGATCCGGCGTGAATTGGATGCGGTGAAACACCAGGTCAACCGCCTGCGCCAGGGTGCGAATGAGTAGCGTTTTACCCAAGCCTGGCAGACCCTCGAGCAGACAGTGCCCGCCGGCGATAAACGTCACGAGCAATTCTTCGACGACCGCCCGCTGACCGATAATGACCTTGCCGATTTCCGCGCGCAACGCTGGCAGCTTTTCCAGCAGCCGGGTCACTTCCTCTTCTTCCGTCTTGGTCGATGTCATATTCTTCTGTAGAGCGACCTTCCTGGTCGCCGTGGCTTTACGCGCCATCCCTCGGCAACCGGAGCGGTCGCCCTACAATTTTTGCGTCAGGCGGTCATGGCGTAGACGATGATGTTCACGCCGAACTTGGTGTTGTCCTCCGCGAGGAAACGTTTGTTGCGAAAATCATAATCCCATTCGCAGCCGTAATCCTTGTTGCTGTACAGGACGGCGATGCGGCCGTCGATCTCGATGGCGCGCAGGTAGTCGTGCACGAGATCGTCGCCCCAGCCGTTGAGCTCAAAGCTCGTCGTGGGCGGCCCCTTGTCGAAGGCGAAGAACGCGTGGTACAGCGGGTGGCTGTTTGGGATTTTCTGTAACGCGTCGGCCCCGAAAATTGCAGCCATTTGCGCCTCCAACGACTTCGCGAAAAGACCGTCGATATCGTGATTGCAATCGTCGGCAAAAACAAACCCGCCGTGGCGCACGTACGTCTCGAAGTTCTCCCGCTCGCGATCGGTGAACTGGACGAGCTTGTGGCCGCTCAGGTAGACGAACGGCGCATCGAGCACTTCCTTGCTGCCGAGCGGCACGACCGCCTCGTGCGGCTGTACGCCGATGGTCGTGTAAGCGACCAGCGAATCGAGGAGATTGGACGGCATCCGCTGGTCCACCACGTCCCAATCGCCGGATTCGTATTGCAAACGATTGAAGACAAAGGCAGGCACGCGCGGAAAAACTATCCTCTAGCTAGTGGCCTGGCAAACTCGTTTCCAGCTCTCCGGCTGTAGCGGCGGTCTATGACCGTCGAAACGGCGCTGTCCTGGCT
>CAXUFU010000237.1:3424-5197 GCA_964250275.1 uncultured Chthoniobacterales bacterium
GGGCGCCGGCCGCCCGCGCCCCCCCCCCCCCCCCCCCCCCCCCCCCCCCCCCCCCCGCTACAGACGTCTCGCTACAGCCGGAGAATATGCGCGGCGCGCTCTCGCCATCTCACACCGCGTCCGAGAGGCTGGAAAAAGTAAAATCACGCACCACCATCGGCGGGATCAGGCAGCCATTGGCCCGGATGGGCTTGCCCAGCGCCTCGATGTTGTTGAGCATGATGACGGGACTCTCGTTGAACCGGAAGTTCTTCACCGCGTACTTGATCTCGCCGTTCTCGATGTAGAACGTGCCATCGCGGGTGAGCCCCGTGTAAAGGACCGTCTGCGGATCGACCTGCCGGATGTACCAGAGCCGGGTTACCAGCACGCCGCGCTTCACGCTTTTGACCAAATCATCGAGCGTCTCACCGCCCCCGGCCATGATCACGCCAGGCGCACCTTCGTAGGCCGCCACTTCGCGGCGGTTACGATAACCATCGCCGATCCCCGGCACGGCTTTATCGTCCGCTACTCCCTTTTTCTGCGCCCAATAGCGGGAGTAGGCCATATTGGCGACAACGCCATCCTTGATCCAGTCCACCGCTCGGCGCGGCCGGCCATCCATCGCCCACGGTCGCTCTGGGATCTCCGGGTTGGCGGGATCGGAAGAAATCTGGACCCGCTCGTCCACCAGCTTCTCGCCCAGGCGAGTGCCCCCGCCTGGCTTGGTCAGGAAGGAGCGGCCTTCATCGGCCAGGCGGGCGTCCATCTGCGACACCATGTGGCTGATCAGGTCAACGCTGGCCGCCGGCTCCAAAATCACGGTGTACTTGCCCGGCTCGATTGCCCGGGTGTCCTGCGAAGCGGCCGCCTTTTGCATGCCGACCCGGGATATGGCGCCCGTGTCGAGTTTGGCGGCGTCGCTGAAATCCGCCACGCCATAACCCGAGCCCCGGCCGTCCGGCGTGCGGACCGTGACGGAAAAGTCGATCTCGGTTTCCTTGTGGTAGCCGCTGAGCCCCTTGGAATTCGCCACGGCCGTGAAGCCGGCGGAATGCTGCAGAAATCCGGCTGCGTTCAGGTTCTGCTGCCGGCAGGGTTCGATCCCGGCAGCGGCCGCCTTGGCGCGATCCTCAGCGGTCAAGTTGGCGGTGGAAGCAAAAAACGCCGGCGTGGGCTGATACTTTTGCGGCCCAAGAAAAGGCACGTACTCCGGGTTCTCGGGCGCGAGCCGGGCCAGTTCTTCCGCGCGCTGCACCACTTTCTGGAGCGAGGCATCGTCAAACTCGTTGAGCGTCGCAACGCCCGTCTTCTGGCCGAAGCTGCACTGCACCGCCAGGCTCAGGTTATCCGAGCCGCCGCTAGTGGACACCGCGTTGCGCGCATAGCGCAAGTTGGCCGCGCGACTGCCGGTCAAGGTCACTTCGCACTCGTCTGCTTTCGAGAGGGCGAGCACTTTCTTCAGGATGGCCTGGGCGTCGGATTCGCTGAGTATTGCCATGGTAGGTGCGGGAGAAAAGAAGACGCTAAAATGGGGTGCGACGGCAGGGGTTCAGATTTTGCGCGCGGTGTTGAGCACGTTGACTTTGTTGAGCCGGGTGGTCGAAGCGCCGGGCGATACAGCGCTGATCTGGCTGGGCTGACCTTTGCCATCGAAGAACGAACCATTGACCGCGTAGTCATCCGGCCCGCAGACCGCCACGCACGAGTTCCAAAACTCCTGCGTGTTCGATTGGTACGCCACGTCGCGCAACATGCCGGTGATCGCGCCGTTGGTGATCTCGTAAAAGA
>CAXUFU010000238.1:0-5195 GCA_964250275.1 uncultured Chthoniobacterales bacterium
GGCCGGGCCGGCGCGCACCCCCCTGCCGGGGCGCCGGCAGCAGGGCCGCTAGCAGGGCGGCCTGGTCGCCGGTCAGCCGCCGCGCCGGCACGCCATAGTAGTACCGGCTGGCAGCCTCCACGCCATACACGCCTCGGCCCAGCTCGACGACATTCGCGTACAACGTAAAAATCCGCCGCTTAGGAAGCAGCGCTTCCATCCAGAGTGTGTAGTAGGCCTCAAGCGCCTTGCGGACGTACGAATGCCCCTGCCACAGGAACAAAGAGCGCGCGCATTGCATGGAGATGGTCGAGGAACCCCGCGGGTCCCCGCCTCTCGCTTGCGCTTTGGCAATCGCCTGCCGCATCTCGACCCAGTCGAACCCGTGGTGGTGAAAGAAACGCTGGTCTTCAGAGACCCAAGCGGCCTTGAGGAACGCGTCCGGCAGTTCGCGCCAACCTAACCACGAATACAGAACCCTCGGCCGCTGCACCCCGGCGAGCCGGTCTTCGACCCACCGTACTCCCATCAACGGGGTGGCCGGGGGATCGGCCAACCGGACCGCGGCCACTTCCAACGGCGGAAGCAGGAGCAGCCCGGCCAGCAGCCAGAATACCCATCTCCGCCAATTTCCGCGTGCGCCGGCGCTGGTCCGGCCCGGAACGGGATTCGGGCGGACGGGCTTGGGGGTTGAGCGGGCTGAGTGCTTGATCGCCAGAGATTAGCGCCTGGTGGGCGGTAGAGCAATTCCTTGGCGCACGACCGCTGCAGGCTAATCGCACAACCTATGGGAGGGGTAGAAAAAGCCCGCGGCTGCCAAGTTAATGCATCCATGAACCGTCGACTGACGAATCTGGTTGTGAGCGGTCGAATAGTCGTCCTTGAGTCGATATTAGTCCGCGGCCAGCACATAAAACCACCGTATCTCCGATGAATCAATCTAAACAAGTTACTGATCGCGTTAGCGCAGTTTTGAACCGCAGGAATTTCCTTCGTCAAGCTCTCACTACCGGCGCGGGCGCCGCTCTCTTGCCGACGGCGCTGAGTCTTAGCGCTGCCGCTCAGACTGAGGGCCTCAGCGCGGCGACCGAGCAAGACTATTACGTCTTGAGCTTTGCCCTTCATCTCGAGTACCTGGAGGCTAATTACTACAACTTGGCTCTTAAGGGTCAGACGTTGAGCGAACTAGGCATTGGGACCTCCGGTTTCGGAACCGAGGGTAACGTGGTCAAGAAGGCGTCCAGCACCATCGTGCCGTTCCTTACTACCAACGACGAGAACAAGCAGATTGGGACCGAGATCACGGCGGACGAGACGCACCACGTGGAGTACATCCGGGCTGCCATGAAGGCTGCGGGTCTGACTCCCCCGGCACAGCCGAAGATCGACTTGCTCAACAGTTGGAACACTGTAGCCAAGGCGGCGGGGATCGCTGATAGTTTTGACCCGTTTGCCAGTGAGATCGATTATGCCATCGGCGGTGCAACCTTTGAGGACGTAGGTGTGACGGCCTACAATGGCTCATCGACTTTGCTTACCAGCAAAGCGTTCCTCCAGGCGGCAGCCAGCATCCTGCCTGTTGAGGCCTACCACTCGGGCGTCCTGCGGCTCAAGATTTTTGAGGGCGGTAAGACTAGCCAGGAGATCTACGCGAAGGTGTCTGCCCTGCGTGCGAAGGTGGGCGGAGGCAAGGATCAAGGTGTAACTAACTCTAACGGTTCGGTTAACCTTGCACCTACCAATGCGGACGGTCTGGCGTTTGCCCGCACTGCCCGGCAGGTAATGAACATCGTCTTCGGTGCCGTTGGAGTTGATAAGGGTTTGTTCTTCCCAGACGGGATGAATCTTCCCAGCCTCTAAGCGCGACGAGAACTTATAACACGGTCATCGGTTTCACCGGTGGCCGTGTTTTTGTTTCACGAAATGACTCTGGTCAGAAGTCATCAAGTCAATAGCGGGCATCGATAACCGCTTTTAGATCTCATGAGCCGTGCTGTTGCTTGAATGGTTGCAGCCGAGATAAGCACCGCCTCGCTTTCTCCGAGCCATTCCACTTGTTTCCGGAACAGCCATTAGCGTGGCAAGACTATTTAGACGGCTCACACGCCAGCCGACTTAGCCGGTGGCTTGCAAGTAGGCCACGACTTCGATCTGCGCCGTCTGCGGGAACATATCGAGCGGTTGGACCGTCAACGCTCGGTAGCTTGCCTTTAGTGCGGCGATGTCTCGCGCGAGGGTAGTCGGATCGCACGAAACATAGATGATCGCACGCGGCGGCTGCCGTTGCAGAATCTCGCGCACCTCCGCACTCAACCCCTCCTCGGGCGGGTCACAGATTAGAAGCGTCTTATCCGCTGCACCCGCCGCGAGTTCCTCAGCCAGGTGCTGGGCCACGTCGCCGCACACGTAGCGCTCGTTTGGCGCGGCCTCGCGCTCCGCCTCCGCCACGGCCCAACGATCCCACTCCAGGCCCACGGCGTGATCGAAACTACCGCGCAACTCCTTCAAGAAAAAGCCCGCCCCGCAATAGGCATCGATCAGCCTTTTGCCTCCCGCTCCCGCCAGAGCGCAAACCAGGCGCAACAGTTCGGCGGCCGCTCCGTCGTTCGTTTGTTGAAACGTACGCCGGGTCGTGTTTCTCCGGAGCGTGCAATGGCCGCTCGACGGGCGCGCCCGATTTCGCCAGGCCGCCAGTGCCTCATTCACTTCCGGTTCCGCGATGGCACACCGCTCCACATCGACGATCTCGCGCCGGCCCTGCACAAAAAATCCGGTCTTCTGCTCATCGCTGTGCACGGTGATGCGGTTGCGATACTCGTAAGTCTTCGGCGACGCCACGGTCGGCTCGACGACCGCGCCAGCGCAGCGCCCGATGCGGCGGACTGCTTGCTCTACCTGCCGCTGCTTCAGCCGCAACTGCTCGGGGCCAGCGATATGCTGGTAGCTGCACCCGCCGCAAGTGCCGAAATAAGGGCACGGCGCCGCCACCCGATGCGGTGACGCCTCCTCTACTGCGACCAGCCGCGCCTCGACGTAGTTGCGCCGCTCGCGCACGATCTCGACCTGCACCGTCTCGCCCTGAATGACAAAGGGCACGAAAACTGCCCGCCCGTCCTCCAGGCGGCCGACTCCGCGCCCGCCGAACGCGATGTCCTCAATTCGAATCCGATGGTGAGCCGGCACGTCGGGATTGAGAGACTTCCCCGCCGTTCTCCGCGGTCCACGTGCGTGAGGGTGGCGTTCTTACCGCCGTTCACCCCCGCTAGCGAGCGTAGTTGTACCGGCTTTCCCAGCCGAGCTCCGGCGGGAACTCTTCGTATCCGCCGTGAATCCAGTTCACATCGTCGTGCAAAATGGGAGTGTACTTGCCCTTGTTCGTCGGGAAAGGAAAGGTGAGCACTTCGAACAATCCCACCCCCGTCCGAGCAAAAAAGCGGCCCGCGCCTTTGACGATTCCGTAGCCGTACGCCGCTGAGCTGCCCTCTTCATCGTTGACTTCCCCGATCGTATTCGACCAATCCGTCACCGCGAAACACAGGTTGGCCAGACCGCGCCCCAGCTTCCGCGTCGGCCCCTGCTCACTGCTGGGCGGAGACTGGATATCGGCTTGCAGGGTAACAGCCAGCGACAGAGCGAGGAGGAGGGAGCAGAGGGTGGTTTTCATCGCGTTTCCACTTTTAGCCAGGATTGCGGCGGCGAGCAATGAAGAAGTGCAAGGCGGCGTACAAAAATTCGCGCCCGTCTGCGCCCTTTCTGAATGCTCCGCAAGCCGGGCGCGCTCACGCCCCGAAATGCAAAGAGCACGGCAATAAATACATCCAGCAAAACCGCCGGGATTACTTTATATTGGCCGTAGGTTCGAACTGCCTTTATCATAGAACCTCCGAAATTCCGTTTGCCTATGTCCAATCTCGCACCTGCCGCCCCTGCCGATACCAACGTGGACCTGCAAAAGCTCCTCGAAGAAGGCAAGATCGGCGTTTCCTCGGTCCGCGTCCTCTCCACTTTACAGCCAGGAACTTATTGCCAGCACAAGAGCTGGGGCTTTGGTCGTGTCTCCGGCTGGAACCTCGAGGGCAATCAAATCCTGATCGATTTTGGCCCGCGCAAGAATCATCCCATGCAATTGCAGTACGCGGCCGAGACCCTCAAAGCCGTTCCTGCGAGTCACGTGCTCGCCCGCAAGGACGCCGATCTGCCGGGCGTCAAGAAACTCGCCGCGGAAGATCCCGTCGGCCTCGTGCGGACGATTCTCGACAACAGCGTTGGCCACAAAGCCACCGTCCCACAGATCTCCGCCCTGCTCATTCCCGATGTTCTCTCGGGCGACGCGGAGTTCAAGCGTTGGTGGGAATCCACCAAGAAGTTGCTCAAAAAGGACGGCTGTTTCGTCGTCCCGGCCAAAAAGACGGACTTCGTCGAACTGCGCACTGAAGCCGTCGGCCAGCATCAAGCGCTCTTCGCCCAGTTCCACCAGGCGCGCCAACTCAAGGAACAGCTCGCGGCTCTCGACGAAATCTACAAGAGCATCGAGGAGTTCAAGGAAAACCCCGCACCGCGGCACCCCGCCCTCACCGCCCCCGGCCAGGGCGCCGCCCGCAACCAGCGCCTGGACTTGAGCGCCGCCTTCGAACTCCTGGTCACCCGCGATGAAATCGCCGACGCCGCTGGCTTGCCCGCGGCTAAGGAGTCGCCGTCTCTGACCAACATGATGCGCGAAGAGGAAGCGCACCTCAGTGAGATGATCGCCGATCTTCCGGCTGCCAAACAACGCTTCGCGCTCAACCGGCTGCCCGAGGCCCTCGGCGAAGATCGTTGGGCGCCTCGCGCGCTGGCGCTCCTGCCCCAGACGCACAATGCCCGCGTCGTGGGCGAGATCGCCCGCTTGTTTGATGCGCGGGGCCGCACCGACGATTTGCGCGGCTACCTGGACCGCAGCATTCGCGACTACTCCATCACCTGCGAAATGCTCCTGTGGCTGTGCAAGGAACGTTCCGATCCCAAGTACGCCAGCTTTGCCAATCCCCGCCTCTTTAGCGCCATCCTTTCCGCCCTCGAGCGCGATCAATACAGCGATATCAAGCGCAGCACCAAATTGCGCGACTTGCTTTCCAGCGACCGCGAGTTGGTCCCGGGGCTGCGCGGCGCGGGCGCGCAGAGCGGACAGCGCGCCGCCCCCCCCGCCGTGCTCGCCCCACCCAGCCTTGAGGAACACG
>CAXUFU010000239.1:0-5182 GCA_964250275.1 uncultured Chthoniobacterales bacterium
GAGGACAAGGAAGCGTTGCTCCGTTTCCTGGCGATGAGGTTACGCAAGGAACGCACTTTGCCGGAGCCGCGCATCTACGCCGACGGCGAAATGGCGGCCATGATCGCCGAGGACGAAGCCAATATGCCGTAGCCGGTAAGTTCCGGTTGTAGGGCGGGCGCCTGCCCAGCCCGGGGCCCCCCCAACCCGCGCCCGCGGCCCGCCCCGCCCAACACACGGCCCCCCCCCCCCGCCGGCCCCGCCCCCCCCCCCGCCCTACAACTCGGAGGCCGCCCAAGCAAAGAGCCAGTGGCTACAGATTTCCTCACTCTGCCCTAGTCTCTATCTGGCTCGCTGCGCCCGGTGAAGAAGTGCTCCAGCGTGGCGCCCGTCGCGCGCAGGGAATGATCCACCTTCTGGTGCGCGGTCTCGAAGCTGCGCGCGACGTTATCTTGAGCGGTGTCCAAACTGTGGACCACGTTGCCCTGGGTGTGATCCAGCGTCCGGCCCGCGCGCGTGAAAAAGCCGCCCTCGCTCTCCGGCGCGGGCGCCGGCGCTGACGCCACAGTGTCGACATCATGCACCGCCGGCGGAGGCGGACCGCCAGCCGGCGGCGCCGTGGTGCTCACGGTCGTGGTCATCGTTGTCGCGGTGGTGGCCGCGACGGCGGGAGTTTCGCTCGGGCGCGCCGGAGCATCAGCCAGGCGGCCCTCCAGCGAGGCGAGAGTTCCGTCGCTCGCGGTTACCCGCATCGTGCCCACGCCGGCGCCGTTTTGATCGAAGAGTTCCATCGTCCAAACGGGTTGCCCGGCGTCGTTCGCGCGCAAGGTGTAGTTGACCGCATCGAAACGGACGCGAGCCTTGCGCGACTGCGCATCGGCGGCATCGAAAGCTCCGGCGGAATCCACGTTGAGTGCCTGGAGCTTCACCACGCCCGTCGCGTCAGGCGGCCGGGTGAGGACGTGTTGCGCCACGATCTTGCCGTCAGCGACATCGATTTCTTTCCAAGCCGTGGCTTTCGGGCCCGCTTGCAGCACGATCTTCCAGACATACGGCTGCGGGACGCCATCCCGTCCCGTCACCTCGACCAGGCGGTCGAGGGCTTCGGCCCCCAACGCGGCCCGAGCCACCCGCAGCGCGTGGTAGGCCGTGGCGTTCTGCAAACCGGTGTCGGGCGGCGCGCTCGAGGCAGTCGAGGCGAGAGCGGAAAAACTCCCCGCGCAACTAAGCACGAGCGCTGCCATCCGGAGGGCCGATGATCTCATGGCTCCAATCAATTCAGAGCGGCACGGTTCGCCAGCAAAAAATGTGGGGCGGGACGGCTTCCAGACAGTGAACAGCGCCACTGCCAACCCCGGCAGAATTTAGGCACAACCCATGCTTGAGATAAAGATTGCCAGCCGCGGCGATTTCGGCACAGTCTTTGACAGCCAGCCGGCGCCCGGTTGTTGGTTCACCCTTTCCAAGCTACGGATGTTTTGGATGCTTAGCTCCAATCCCCAACCGCCGAGCCACCGGCTCACGCCCGCATGATTGACTGCGCGCTCGAGTTTTCCAGCCACGCCGGCAACCTTTCTCTGGTCCGGCGCTTCGTGCGGCAATTCCTCATCAGCCAGGGCTGCGGGGAGTCGCTCATCGACCTGATGGTGCTGGGAATCGACGAAGCGTGTACGAACATTATTCGTTACGCCTACGGCAATGCCGAGGATCAACTCATCCGGCTCACGCTGGAGCGAACGACGCGGGTCTTCCGCTGCCGCCTGCGCGATTACGGCTGCCGCGTCAACGCCTGCGAGTTGAATGGACGCGCGCTGGAGCTCGTGCGGCCGGGAGGCTTGGGCCTGCATCTGATCCGGCAGGCCTTTGACAACGCCTATTATCAGCCGCGGCCAAAGGGCACGGAGCTCGTCCTGATCAAGTCGCTTCCCGTCGAGCTGCTGCTGGCCACGGACGAGCGCCTAAACCGGCACGAGGCAGCCTAGGAGCCGGTTAGCGGCCCTTCCGCCCGGCGCACGATCCGCGACATTGCGGATTGACAACGCCACTGCCCACCGCTTTAGAACAGGGCACATCCCATGCACTCGCCGGACCCGCGCCCTTCTCTCGCTGTTCTTCGTCACACCGTCCTTTGCCTGGCGCTCGGGTCTCTGCTCGCCGCATGCGATCGGCACAGCGCGGCCGAAGTGCCTGAGAGCTACGGCCACGGCTCCAGCCACCAGAAGAGCTACAGCGATCATCAGGTCGACAGCCGCAACCACTCGGCCTCCTTCTCCGACACGCGGGGCGAGTATGCGCACGAAGGGCCGGAAACTCCCGCGGCCACCGCCACGCCGGCGGCCGCAGCCTCGCCGAGCCCTGCCGCGACGGCGTCGAAATTCTTTCAGTAAGGCCCCTGCGCGGCGTTCTTCGTCGGTGCTGCTGGCGAGGATCTCCGGTCGCGGCGCCGGCTAAACCGATGCCTGCTGTCGCGGTGCGGGGCCGGATCTCGCGCTCGCCATGCTCTCGCAGATCAAGCTCCGCGATTTTCGGTGCTTCACCTCTTTGCAGGTTCCCGTTGAGCCAGGCGGCCAGTTTTTCATCGGCGACAATGCACAAGGCAAGACCTCCATCCTCGAAGCTGTGTGCGTGCTGCTAAGGCTGGCGTCGCCGCGCACTCCGACTCTGACGCCGCTCACGCGCCTCGGCGCGGAAGGTTTCTCGGTTCAAGGCCAGTGGAACTCGAGCCGCCTGCAGTTCTCGGTGGCCGCGGCGGGGCGCAAGCTCTTGCTCGATGACGTCGAACAGTCCGCCACCGCCGATTATTTGCGCCTGGCTCGCGTCGTGTATTTTGGTAATGCGGATGTCGATCTCGTGCGCGGCGGGGCGGAAGGACGGCGGCGCTATCTGGATTTTCTCGGCAGCCAGATCGAGCCGCTGTACCGCGCCAACCTGCGGGCCTATGAACGCGCGCTACGCTCGCGCAACCGGCTCTTGAAGGCGGTCCCGTTGCGCCCCCGCGAGGTGGAGGCGTACGCCCAGCCTTTGCTCGAAGCGGGCGGTTTGTTGACCCAACTGCGGCGTAATCTCGTCGCGGAGCTGCTTCCCTGGGTGCTCCGCGCGCAGGCCGCCATCCGGACGGTGCCCGCCGAAGGTTGCGCGGAGCAGCTCGCAATCGAGTACCGCGCCGGCGCGACGGCGGATTTTGCCGCGGCTCTGGCGGGCTCGCATAGCGAAGAGTTGCGCCTGCGCCAGACGCTCGTTGGTCCGCATCGCGACGACGTGCTCCTGACCCTCGACGGGCAACCGGCCGCGACGTTCGGCTCCGAAGGCCAGCAGCGCACCCTGGCGCTGGCCTTGAAGCTGGCCCAGGCCGGGTTCCTCGAAGCGATTTGGCGGACCCCGCCCATCCTGCTGCTCGACGATATCTTCGGTGAACTCGATCCCGCCCGGCGCAACGCCCTCCTGGCCGCGCTGCCCGCCGGGGCGCAGCAACTGGTGACGACGACGCACCTGACCTGGCTGGACGGCCCGGCGCCTGGGCCGATCTGGCGTTTGCGCGAGCGCCGCCTGGAGCCGGTGCGGGGCGCATGAACGGGACGATGACTGGCAAATGAGACTTGCCAACGCCCGCGCGCTGGGCAAACTAACGATTCGCCTGATGGGCAAGGCTGGGTAGCTCAGTCGGTAGAGCAGAGGACTGAAAATCCTCGTGTCGGGGGTTCGATTCCCTCCCCAGCCATCTTTTTTAGCGCCGACAGCAAAGGCAGGGCTACCCTCTTGGAATGCGCGCTTTGACTGCCATTCTGCACCGCGGTGAGCCGGACGAAGCCGAATTTTGGGCGACCTGCCGTGAGGTGCCCGGCGCTAACGGCCAGGGTGAGACAAGGGAAGAATGCCTGGAGAATCTGGCGGGGGCGCGTCATTTGCGCCGCTCTGCCTCACCCTTCGTTGGCTGGCAAGTCTCGCCGGCGTGGTGACGTACCAGTCTAAGCGGGCGAGGCGGCTGGCTGCGCCGCCAGCGTTTGGCGGCGTAATTGGCCGCAGGCGGCGTCGATATCGTGGCCCTTTTCGCGGCGCAAGGTCGCGGCCACGCCGCGCGCGCGCAGCAAACGCACAAACGCTTCCTGCCGCTCCTGCGGCGGACGCGTCCACGGTAGACCCTCCACGGAGTTATACGGGATCAGATTTACCTTGGCGTCGAGTTCGAGCGCCAAGGGAACTAGCGCGCGCGCCTGTTCTTCGGTGTCGTTGACCCCGCCGATGAGAATGTACTCGAAGGTCAGCATTTGCTTCTTCGAGGCCCGGTAATAGCGGCAGGCATCCATGAGCGCGGCCAGCGGATACTTGCGGTTGACCGGCATGATCTCCGCGCGAACGGCGTCGGTAGAGCCATGCAGAGAGATGGCCAGGCGGACTTGCAACGGCTGGTCGGCCAGGCGGCGGATTTGCGGCGCCAGGCCGCTGGTGGAGATCGTGATGTGGCGCGCGCCGAGTCCGATGCCCCAGGGCGCGTTGACGATGCCGATGGCGCGCAACAATTGCTCGTAGTTCGCTAACGGCTCGCCCATGCCCATGAAGACGAGGTTGTTGACCTTCTCGCCCGCGCCGGCTTCGACGCGCAGGATTTGTTCGACGATCTCGCCCGCGCTCAGGTTGCGCGTCCAGCCATCGAGTCCGCTGGCGCAAAATTTACAGCCGTACGCGCAACCCACCTGCGACGACACGCACAGCGTCCGGCGGTCGCTGGCTTCGCCATACAAGGCGGGCGAGGCCGGGATCAGCACAGTCTCGATGAGCTGCCCATCTCCGAGTCGGAACAGGAACTTCTGCGTGCTATCCTTCGACCCCAGCACCCGGACCTGCTCGATCGAGCCAACGGCAAATTGCGCGCTCAAGACATCGCGCAGCGACGCCGGCAAGTTGCTCATGGCCGCGAACGAGTCGGCCCGTTTGCGGTAGATCCAGTCGAGAATCTGCCCCGCGCGAAAAGCCGGTTGACCCATGGCGACCAGCCGAGCGGCAAGTTCCTCCTTGCTCAAGGCGGTGATCAGCTCCCGGGCCGGAGCGGCAGTGAGAACCAATGGCTGCACGGCCACACGATACCCGCAAAGCGAGCCGGGCGCCATGCTAGGTCTTCCGGCTGTAGTCAGTGGCACTGGCTGTAGCGGCGGTCTATGACCGTCGAGGGCGCGTTAACACACAACGCGTATTTCGACGGTCATAG
>CAXUFU010000240.1:0-5165 GCA_964250275.1 uncultured Chthoniobacterales bacterium
CACAAACGGTGGTTCCGAGGTTAGCATCCTGGGCTTGCCTACGTTGGTGTTGCTCGATGGGCGCCGGATTGCCGACTCGGCAGCATTGGCTTCGGGTGGCGCGGCGTTTCAGGACGTCAATTTGTTCCCGGCTTCGTTGATCAAGAAGATCGAAGTTTTGAAGGACGGCGCTTCTGCCATCTACGGTTCGGACGCGGTCGGTGGCGTGGTCAACGTGCTGCTGAACAATGACTTCAACGGCTTCGAAATTTCCGGCCGGTACGGATTCGCCGAAAAGGGAGATATCTCTGACAACCGCGAGAGCGGCATCGCTGGGTTCGGGGACGACAAGACCCGCATCATCGTAGCGGCCCAGTACGAGCAACAGGATCCGATCCTGTTCCCTCAACGCCAGTGGGCAAGCTCCAGCTTCGTCAGCGGCTTCTATGGTAGCAATGACGGTTACCTTACGAGCAACTTCGGCGGCAAGATCTCGGTCGCTGGCAGCGGCTTATACTTGAACACTGGCCTGCCCGTTGGTTTAGGGGGTGCCGTTATCCTCAAGCCAGGCTCCATCCCGACGAATCTCAACAGCCTTAACAACACAGGGATTGCAGTAGGTTCGATTCCGTTACAAACCTTTACCACCTCGACGGGGGCCACGGCGCAGGGTTTTTCTGCTTCGCAGCTGCCCGCCGGAGCCTACAGTGGCACGCCGAATCTGGCGAACCTGGGTCAAGAGGTAGGTATCACGCTCGATCAAAACCGGACGAATGCTTACGGCAGCGTCGAACGGGATATCTTTGATAAGCTTCTGACCGTCTTCGGCAGCTTTATCTACTCGCAGAACTACAGGCAGAGGCTGCTCGCCCCGGAGCCGGTGGCGACAAACAGTTCTCCGAATGCCTCGCAGAACATGGTGATTCCCATCGGCTCTCCTTACAACCCATTTGCGGCGACGATCGGTTCCTCGCTGGGGTCTTTGGGATCAGGGACAACCGCGAGCGGTTCAACCGCTGGCGGGCTCGTGGTGACCAACCGGTTCCTGGCCGAACCCCGCATCTTCCGCAACGATACGGACTTCTACCGCATCGTGGCAGGCATCAAGGGAGATCTGTTCAAGGACTACAACTACGAACTGGCCTTCAATCACAGTCAGGACGAGATCAACTTCAAAAACTTCGGTTTGATCCGCTCCGATCTGTTGGAAGAGGCGCTGGCCGGTGGTTACACGGCCTCCGGGACGGCGCAACCAGCCGTGATCACGACCGCCGCGAGCGGTGCGCAGACCGTCGTGACTCCGGCGGGTCCTTACTCCAAGGTCAATGGCGTCCTTTTGCCTGCCCTGGATCCGTTCGCCTTTAACAATCCCGCCTCGACCGAACAAGCCGTTACCGGTACAGACATTCGTGATCAGTTGAGCACTTTGACCGTCATCGACGGAGCGCTTAACGGGTTCCCAGTGACACTGCCGGCGGGTCCGCTGGGTTTCGCCATCGGTGGTGAGTACCGCGACGAAGGCCTGAAAGACAACGATAGTTCGGAAAACTTCGTCGCTTCGGTGCCCGTGTCCGACGTCGAGGTG
Source organism: uncultured Chthoniobacterales bacterium (assembly GCA_964250275.1). GTDB lineage: Bacteria > Verrucomicrobiota > Verrucomicrobiia > Chthoniobacterales > SZAS-18 > CAXUFU01. The sequence goes on from CAXUFU010000240.1 coordinate 1,565, forward strand.
AGCCGCGGCATCGAGGCCGGTTACGCGGAAGTTTCGGTTCCGGTTATCGCTCCCTCGATGAAAATCCCGGGTATCTACTCGCTCGACCTCGACGGAGCCGTTCGCTACGAGAAATACCAAGGCGTCAACAGCTCGATCGTTCCGAAAGCGAGCTTCGTCCTGCGGCCCATTGTCGATGTCGCTCTGCGCGGCACCTTCTCGGGCAGCTTCCTGGCGCCGAATCTGATCCAGACCAATGGACCGGAAGTCGCCGGGTTCACCACCGCCACGGATTTGGGTGCCGGGTTCACCGAGCAGGCCAACTCGATCTCCACTTCCAATCCGAACCTCGGTCCGACCCGGGCCAACACCTGGTCTGGTGGTCTCGTTCTCTCCCCGCACCAGGTGCCGGGATTGACCTTGAGCGCGGACTTCTTCCACGTGGAAGAGGTAGGCATCATTGCGGGTACGGGTGCGCCAGCGAGTACGATTCTGTTGGACGCCAACGCCATGGGATCGGCCTCGCCGTATAACTCGTTCATCCACTTCGGCAGCCCGACTGGACCGAACCTGACGAGCACGACTCCGGGACAGCTCACCGGCAACGCCAGCAACTACTTCGTGGTAACGAGCTTGGCCAACGCCCTGCAACAACGCACGAGCGCAGTTGACTTCAACGCTAACTACGATCACGACTTCGGTCCCAAGTACGGTGGCATTACGCTCGGAGTGAACGGGACGTACTATCTGCAGTCAAAAGGAAACCTGACTGCCGGCGGTCCGAACTTCGACGAGATCGGCCTGTATATCGGCGATGATACGTTCGACAGTAACTACACGCCTCAGTACAAGCTGGCGCCTTACGCAGAATACCGGTACGGCGGTGCATCGCTCACGGCAGTCGGGAATTACATTCCCTCGTTGCGTGATGGCGATTACCTCGGTGCCCTGACAGATCGTAAGGGTGACTACACCACGGAAGAGGGGTTCAACTTGCCTAAGATCCGTGATTACTTCACCATCAACATGACGCTCAGCTACGAGTTCGGACTCAACAAGCCGAATCCGGCGGCTCCCGCGCCCGCACCCGCGCCGAAGGACGGCAAGGATGCCAAGGGCGGCGATGGCAAGGAAGTGGCCGGTACCACCAGTCAGCAAATGGCCAAGCAGATGACGAGCTACAAGTTGCTCGACGGCCTGAAGGTGACCTTTGGCGTGAACAACATCACGAACGGCAAGCCGCCGTTGATCGCCTTGTCGCCTGACTTCGACAACACGGACGCGTCCATCTACGATCCGTATCAGCGCTACTACTACTTCGTCGTTTCGAAGAAGTTCTAAAAGGAACGGCGGTTAAACGCTCACAGCAAAGAGGCCGGGCGAGAGCCCGGCCTCTTTTTGCTTTGGAGGCGAGAAGAATGTGGTAGAGTTCCACTGAAATACCTCCTATGAAAACAACTCTTTGGTTTGTCGCTCTCGCGAGCGGATTTTTGTTGCCCGCCGTTACTCACGCAGACTCGCCCGCTTCTCCTGGGAAGACCAAGAAGACGGTCAAGACTGCGACCGTGAGTAGGGCCGCGGACGCCAAAGCCGCTGCCGCCAAGGAGAATCCGAAAGACTTCATCCTGGCAGCACCTGTCACGGGTTCCCATATCCCGGCGGTTTGGCACTCGTACGGGGGGCACGTGATGAGTTCGTCGGATTTGCGGGTTTATAACGAAAACGACCTGAATCGTGCCGGCCAGCTCGACGTAGCGTCTGAGTTGACCTTTGTTGATCCTAGTCTGCGTCTGGGGCGCGGACGCTGATCAGAGAGCCACGCCCCATTTTGGGTCCGGGCAGCGGCGTGTAAGGAGCTGAAGCTCTTCCGGTGTGAGGTTCTTTGCCGATGAAGTGAGGGCGTGTTGACGCTTGACTTCGCCGAGCATGCCCGTCAGATGTGAAAACAATGATACTGACTGCCTTAAAGCCGAGGTTGGCGCTGACAGTTGCGTTGATCGGATGGGGTGTGACGGCGCCCTTGCTGTACGCGCAGGCGCCTTCAGGCGAGACGTTTCCCGGCGTCAAGGCAGCGCTGACGCCTGAGCAGTACGCCGCCGCGGGGCTGAGCAAACTTTCGCCCGAAGAGCAGGCGAGTCTTGATACAGCGCTCAAGGGCTACTTTTCCGGCGCTACGCAGCGTGTGGCGGAGAAGGCTTCTTCTGAGGCAGTCGACCGGGCGGTGAAAGAGAAGCGGGTGGAAGCGCCGACGTTTATCGATAGTCACATCGTCGGCACGTTCACCGGTTGGAACGATCGGACGGTGTTCGTCTTGGACAACGGTCAGCATTGGAAACCGCTGGATGGCAGCGGTAAAGCATCGTTCCCGCCCGTGCAAAATCCCCAGATTTTCATCGCGCGAGACGCGTTCGGCTATAAAATGGCGATCCTGGGGGGCAGCACACTACGGGTGCGCCGTTTGCATTAGCGGGCGCTGGCCAACGCGCCGGTTTTAAATTCTTGGACGGGCACGCTTCGTCGCTCCCGTATTTGTCCGGTCTGGGATGCTTTCGCACCGGCAGACAGTCAGGAGTACGACTCCGGAGCGTGCCCGTCCAAGCAGGTTGGGCTGTTCGTGGACGCTTTTCGCTATTTGTCGTGCGGATTGCCGTCGCCGGCCCGATGGAAGTTAGTCTAGGTGGCCGGGGCGGCGAGCAGTTGATCGAGTTGATCCAAACAAATCTGCGACCACGTTTCGAGCGTGGCGCGGCGTTCCTGCAGTTCAGCGGGACTCAGGAAGCCGAGCTGGGTGATCATCGCCTCGCGTTTCTTCACTTCGTCGGATTCCAACTCGAACACATGGATGACGCCGAGATGGACGCGTCCTACCTCGGTCGAGTCGTCGTTCAGAATGCCGCGAACCGTGTTTTTGTAGGCGCATCCTACCACGACCTCCTCGTCCACTTCGCGTTGCACACCGGCCAAGTAGGCCTGCATGTCGTAGGAAAATAGGCTCTCGTCGGCATCGTTCAGGTGGCCGCCGATACCGATGGAACCCTTCGCCACCAGCCGCTGCTCACCGGCTTTTTTGCCGCGGACATAATGCAGCACCTTGCCTCCGTGCGTCAGCAAGGCGTACGGGATGATCTGCTTGAGCGAGGGATCCTGCTCGGCCGCCGAGCGAGGCGCGAAAAAATTGTTCCCGCGGTCGAGGATAGCAGGGAGATAGCGCCCGACATCGAAGTTCAGCCCGTCAAAAGCCCCTAGCTGATCGAACAGCGCGCGCCGGATGACCAGCACCATTTCGTCGGTTTGTCCCGTGATCATAGATAAATAGGCGCGCAGGATAGGACGGGTTCTTGAAAGCGTCGAGCCGGTTGTGAAAAGAGTGAGCGTGTTGCCGGTGGACGTCTGTTCAGGCTGTAGCGGCGGTCTATGACCGTCGGCCCGGCGGCGGCGAGGCTGCTTCGTAAGAACGGTCGGGACGGATCTCCGATCCGGTTCCCTGACGGTCGGGAAAGCGTACCACTCGCACAGCACGATCCATCCTACTGTCTCGCCAAACAGACGACACTCACCGTCGGGAAGCGGGAATTTCCGGTCGCGATGCATGCTCGTGGCACGCCCACCAGACAGCGAGGGA
>CAXUFU010000241.1:0-1208 GCA_964250275.1 uncultured Chthoniobacterales bacterium
AGCGACTTCGAAATCCAGGGTAGGGATGGCTCTCCTGAGCCGGTCCCTGACTGTCCGCCAACCGAGACCCAGGGACGGCGCGCGCCATTCCTGGTCAAGTTTCCGCAGACCGTCAGAGACTACCTTTTTGGCACTACACCAAGCGGGTCAATCCGGTTTACTCTTCCCCACCGTGTTTACCCGCTTCCAATGCTCGGTGCGACCGAAGGCCGAGATAGCAATGTACCCGTGGAGGGAAAGGGCGTCGTTCCCCTCCATCTGCAGCGTGCACGAATAGGTCTTGCCGCTCCGGGCGTCGTAGACCGTCCCATGGTCCCACAGTCCGTGACCTTCGGATCGGAAGTCCTTCAAAAATACCAGTCCGATGAGCGGATCTTTGTGCTTGGACGGATCTGGGTTATGGATGTCCGTCAGAGGCTTGCCGTCCGGGGTGGTCGGTGGGTTCAAACTGCGGATTTTTCCGCTCAGCGTTCCTTGCGCATAGAGTTCGAAAGTGTCCTTCTCCTTGTCGACCCAGAGGCCGACCGGTGATTGCGCGCACAGACGCCGCGGGCACCATAGCGCCGCGAGGCAGACGAGCAGGTAAATGCTTTTCATGAGCCAAAAGGGCGAAGATTCCCGCGCCAACGACTTAACCAATCCGCACCGCGCGCTTTTTGTCGAGCTTGAGCACGTCGCCCGGCGCGACTGGCGGTTCGCTCTTGGCATCAGTGACTTTCTCGCCGCGGAGTTGAATGCTGCCACCTTCCACCAAACGGCGCACCCCTCTGCGGTATTTGGCTTGTCCGTATCCTTGGGCGTAGGCGGCGACCACCAGCGAGAGAATGTCAGCCGCGACGCCGGCCAACGAGACGGTCGGTAAATCCGCCGCGGCGAGATCGCGCTGGCTGAAGCGCTGCTCAAAATCTTCCCGCGCCGCCTTGGCCTCCGCTTCCGAGTGATAACGCGCCACCAGCCTCGTGGCCAACCCTTTCTTGGCCTCCATCGGGTGCGCGGCCGCCGGATACGGCTCGCGCAGCAGGGCCGGATAATAACGCTCCATCAACGGGTCGGAAATGCTCATCGCCTTGCCGAACATCTCCGCCGGTGCTTCCGCCAGGCCAATATAGTTTTTCAGGCTCTTGCTCATCTTCTGCACGCCGTCGAGCCCTTCGAGAATCGGCACCGTCATCACGATCTGCGGCGCCAGGCCCTCCTGCTTTTGCAGA
>CAXUFU010000241.1:1218-2436 GCA_964250275.1 uncultured Chthoniobacterales bacterium
CCAGTTCCACGTCCGCCTGGATCATGACCGAGTCCCAGCCTTGCAAGAGCGGATACTGCAACTCGTGCAAGCTCACCGGGGTGCCCGCTTCGACGCGCTGTTTAAAGTCCTCACGCTGCAGGATCTGCTGCAGCGTCACCCGGCTGTTGAGACGGATGATTTGCTCGTAGTGCATGAGCTCGAACCATTCGCCGTTAAAATCGATCTTCGTGCGCGCCGGGTCGAGCACCTTGAACGCCTGGCGCTGGTAGGTCTCGGCGTTGGCCATGACTTCTTCGTGTGACAACGCCGGCCGGGTGACCGAACGCCCGCTGGGGTCGCCGATCATGGCGGTAAAATCGCCGATGATGAGGATGCCGGTGTGCCCCAGATCCTGGAACTGGCGCATCTTGTCGAGCGCCAGCGAATGCCCCAGGTGCAGGTCCGGCGTGGTGGGATCGACCCCGAGCTTGACGCGCAACGGCCGTCCGGCGCGCAGCTTCTCCAGGAGTTCCGCTTCGTTGATGACCTGAGCCGTGCCAGCGCAGAGCAGCGCACACGCTTCTTCGGGCGGGATGCGGGCCGGCTTGGGCGGGGGACGGTCTGGGGCGCTCATTACGTGGCGGCCAGAGTGGGGCAACGCACGATACCGAGACAAAAGTAGCGAAGGAGCGCGCTCATTTCGGCTTGTTCAACAGTTCGCGGACCTGGTCGATGCTCATCTTTTTCGCATCGTGAATTTCGTCGAGGGAGTCCTGGCGTTTGCCCTGTCCCAGGTACGGCTTTTCCGCGTGCATGTATTCGTGGGTCTCCATGGTCTTGCCGGCCGCCCGATCTTCGTTGACCGGCATGGCGCGCACCGCGTAGGTCTTGGTCTTGGCGTCGTACTCCTTGGTCAGAGCAGGCTTGGTGGAGAAAGCGTCCGTCTTGTAGCCCTTGGAGTCAAAATTTCGGGTGCGAAAAACGCCGTCGCCGGTTTTGAGATCCGCCGGATGACTGAAAAGGAAGGGCCGCACGCTGGCCGTCTTGTTGCCCAGGGCCGCGGGCGCGTCGAATTTGTGGTCCGCGTCCTCGTACCTGAGCGTGCGATCCGGGTGCAGGATGCGGTCCAGGGTGCCGCCTTCCTGCGTTTGTGCTTGCAACATGCCCGTGGCAGTCACCAGGGCGAGCAACCACGCGGCTAAAACGGCACGGCTGAAGCGGAATAAGGGTGGGGGGAGGGGGCGCATGGAGAAGCGG
>CAXUFU010000241.1:2446-5152 GCA_964250275.1 uncultured Chthoniobacterales bacterium
CCCCCCCCCCCCCCCCCCCCCCCCCCCCCCCCCCCCCCCCCCCCCCCCCCCCGCATGGAGAAGCGATGCAGATTGGCCATCCAACCCTCGCGTTGTAAAGCGGATTTTGGTCGTGACCGGGCGCGGCTTCCGGTGTCGACGCAATCCACAGACGGTTGGACTGGGACGCTCTGTCGTGCCCCTGACTGTCTGCGCTGGCGAGGCGTTCCGGCCGGCGGATAAATAGGGGCACGACGGAGCGTGCCCGTCCATGCATTTTTGGAGCGCTCGGCGCGCCTTCGACGGTCATAGACCGCCGCTACAGCCGGAAACCATGCGTCAATCAACGGGTCGTAACAGGTGCAGGCTCCAAGGCACATCGTCTGCTGATCACCTGGCGCTCACCGCGCCAGCCGCTTTAGTCTTGCCCCTCCGCCACAGCCGCCACACCCTTGCCCTTAACTCCATGAAGGCGAACGTTTCGCGGCGTCAATTACTTCCGCTGCTCCGCTCGGAGAAGGTGCGCGCGTGGACGCGGCGCATCGGCTCGTTCGTGGTGGGGCAGGGGGCCATCCAGGCGCTGAACCTGGCCTGCGGTTTTCTCATCATTCGCTGGCTCAGCGTGGAAGCCTACGCGCAATACAGTGTCGCGTTTGCCTTCCAAAACACGGTGGGCATGCTGGTGGACCTCGGCGTCTCGGGTTCCATCGTGGCGATGGTCGGCGGCCGCGGCAACGAGCCGGCCGTTTTGGGCACTTACATCCGGGCCGCCAAACACTACCGCACCATCTCGTTTCTGATCGTCATCCCCGCCTCGGCCGGGTTTTTCGTCTGGATGAGTCTGCGGCAACATTGGAGCTTGGCCATGCAGACGGGGCTTTTCAGTTCGGTGGTGTTCTCGCTCTTCTTCCAGGGCTGGGCGTCCTACTACTCCGCGCCGTTGCTCATCCACCACCGGCTGGGGCGGCTCTACGGTTCCAAGCTGGGCGGCGGCGTGTTCCGCTTGGCGGCCAGCGCGTTATTCTATGCCGCCTCCGCTCTTTCCGCGGTGGCCACGGCCTGGATCAATAGTTTGTCCCTGGCATGGTCGGCGCTTTCTTACAAACATCACGCGCGGGACCTGGTCATCGAGCCGGCCCAACCGGATCCCGCTGCCAACCTCGAGATGCGGCGCTACCTGGCGCCCGTGGTGCCCGGTATCATCTTCTACGCGTTGCAGGGGCAACTCACCGTTTTCCTCATCACGTTCTTCGGCAAATCGCACAATATCGCCGAAGTCGCCGCGCTGGGCCGCTTGACGCAAGCGCTCATCCTGGTGGGGGCTTTTAACGGCGTCATCATCGAGCCGTACATCGCGCGGGTGCCGCACATCCTGCTGCCAAAACGTTATCCGCTCATCGTGGCCGGCGCCATCAGCCTGACCCTGGTCCTGGCGCTGGGCAGTTATTTTTTCCCCAGCGCGGCGCTCTGGATCATCGGATCAAAATACTCCCATTTGCAGACGGCTTTTACCTGGAGCATCTGCGCCTGGGGCCTGAACTACCTCGCTGGGCTGCTCTGGATGATGCACAGCGCCCGGAAGTGGGTTTACTGGTGGCACACCATTTTTTGCTGCGCCACGCTGACCGTCTCCCAAATCTTCGGCGTCTGGTTTTTGGACCTCAGCACCACCGTCGGCATCTTCGAGTTTTCGTTTCTGACCGCGGCCGCCGATTTGTTCGTGCACATCGTCGGCGGCATCTACGGCTACTGGGACGAAGGACGCCGGGAAAGAAACGCCGCCGCTGGCCAAGCGCCGCGCACCAACCCGTCCCCGGCAGAGCAGGCACAACCCCGGGAAGTCCTCGTCCCCTGACGGTCACCCCTCCTTCCAATGGACCTGCTCTACCGCGTCTACGATCGCTTCCAGCGCGCGTATGAGGATTTCAAGGTGCGCCGGCTCAAACGCTGTTTTGCCGCCTGTGGCGAACGCGTGACGCTCAGCGCGCTCTGCGATATCTGGAACCCGGAGCTGCTGCGGGTCGGCAGCGACGTGCATTTGCACGCCTTCACGCACATCTTTGCCGGCGGCGGCGTCAGCATCGGCGATGGCACGATGATCTCGAGCAACTGCTCGATCACCAGTGTCACGCACGAGAAATATTCACTCAACCGGCACAATCCCCACGGCGCGCCGCCGCCCGGCCGGCCGGTGGAGGAGACCATCCGGCCCGTGACAATCGGCCGGCATGTCTGGATCGGCACCGGGGCCATCATTCTGCCTGGGGTGAGCATCGGCGATCACTCGATTGTGGGCGCCGGCGCGGTGGTGACCAAGAGCATCCCGGAGAAATGCGTGTACGTCGGCAACCCGGCGCGTTTGCTGGAGAAGCTGGAAATCTAGTGAGTTATTAAGCTCTACCGTAGCCGCTCTACCTTGTGCGTCAGCAGTCTTCTTTTGTCGGGCGACCGCTCCGGTTGCCGGGCACAGCGCCAAACCCGGCAGGCGAAGCGCCCGCCCGACAAAACGAGCTTGCCTCCTTGAGATGACGACCCTGCCGCTTCCCCAAGCGCTCCTGCACCGGGCGCTGACCCGGCCCATCTGGTGGTGGCAAACGCGCCGCCCACGGCCCATCCGGGCGCGCGTCTGGCGCTTGCCGCCGCGTCCCGTGCCGGCCGCCGGCCCGACCAGCAGCCTTCGCTTGCTGCTCCTGGCCCCACCCAGGTACGTCGCCGACGCCGCCTGGG
>CAXUFU010000242.1:0-5135 GCA_964250275.1 uncultured Chthoniobacterales bacterium
GCGTTGTACACCGGCAGGCCGGAAGCGCCGAGGTGGACGTGCTTGTCGATCAGCCCGGGCAGGAGCGTCTTGCCTGCGCCGTTGATGAGCTCCGTATCCGAGAGCGCGGGCGCGCCCGCCTGGGGGATCACCTCCGCGATGCGGCCGTTCTTTACCAGCACGCGGCCCTGCTCGAGCACCCGGCCGTCGCCGATGAAGACGCGCACGTTTTCCACGGCAAAGGCGCGGGCGCGGCGCATGCTTCGTTCCTGGATTTTCGCCTCCAGAGCGCGCGCTTGCGAGTGGATCTGCGCCAGCCCGAGCAGGAAAAACGGGGTCATGCCCACGAGGATCCACCATTTGGCCCGGGGCGGCGCCGGCTCGTCCTTTTCCCAGCGGAATAGCTTCAGGGCAAGAAACGTAGATGCCGCCGCCGTTACCAGCAACGCGAGCGCTGCCCAGGTGCTGTGCCACAGGCCCTGGCCGTTGAGCAGCATCGACTGCATCCCGCTGAAGAGATAAGGCGAAGGCAGAAAATTGGTGGCAGCGCGCAGCCACGGCGGCAAAATCTCCAGCGGGATCGTCGCGCCGCACAGAAAGAGCAGCGGCAGGTAAACGACCTGGACGAGGGCCGTCCCTTCCGCCACCGAATTGACTGTCGAAGCGATGAGCAGTCCGATGCCCCGGAACGCGAGCAACCCGACCGCCGAGAACACCAGGACGGAAAGGGTCTGGGCCGGGATCGGCACGTGGAGCAGGACGTGCGTCAACCCGATCACGACCAACGCCAGGGGCACGTACGCCACCAGCCCGGATGCGAGCGAGGCAAAAAGGATCGGCCGGGCGCCGGAAGGTGTGACTTTGAAGCGGCGCAGGATGTTCTCCTCCCGCTCCTGCGTCAGCGTCAGGCCGGCGCCGAAGAGGCCATTGCCCAGCACGCCAATGGTTAGCACGACGGCGACCACCTGCAACATCGCCCCGCCGTGGGCCGCCCCGCCCAACATACTGGAAAAAAGAAAGAAAAAGACCAGCGGCATCAGGTACGAGAAAAAGAGCGCCATGCGATTGCGCAGCAGCAGCCGCAAAGCATTTTCCGTGTGGGCGAGGTAGGGCCGCATGACTAAATTATCCCTCCTGCGGCAAGGGCCGGCCGGTCAGTTGGATAAAGGCATCTTCCAGGCTCGCCTGCCGCACGACCACGTCCTCCAGCCGCGTCGCCTGCGCGTCGGCCCAGCGCACCAGCTCCGAGACGCAGGCGCCGGCGTCATTCGTGCGTAAGGACAGTTCGCGCCCGTGTTCGCGCCGCTCGCAAGCGAACGCCGCCGGAAACGTGACGGCCAGCGGCACCGGCACGCCGAAACGCACCTCCACCAGCGCCTTGCCCAGGGTGCGCTCCTGGATCTCACGCGGACTTCCTGCGGCGGCGATGCGCCCCTCGTGCATGATCGCCACCCGCCCGCACAGCCGTTCGGCCTCCTCGATGTAATGGGTCGTCAGAAGCACCGTGCAGCCATCTGCGCGCAACTCTTCGATCAGCGCGTGGATCTCGCGCCGCACCTGGGGGTCCAGCCCGGTGGTAGGCTCGTCAAAAAAGATCAGGCGCGGCTGGTTGATGAGCGCCAGCGCGATGGCCAGGCGTTGCTTCTGTCCTCCCGAAAGGGTCCGGTAAAACTCGTTCTTCTTGTCCGCCAAGCCCATTCGTTCCAGCAGCGTGTCGATCTCGGCCGACTTCGAATAAAGCCGGGCAAACAGACGCATGGCCTCGCCGACCCGAATGCGATCCGGCAAATTGGTGTTTTGCAAGCAGACGCCGATCCGATCCTTGAGCGCGCTGGCCTGCCCCGTGGGATCGAGCCCGAGCACGACAGCCTCGCCACCCGACCGGGCGCGAATGCCTTCCAAGATCTCAATGGTAGTCGTCTTGCCGGCGCCGTTGGGGCCAAGCAGACCGAAAATTTCGCCTTCGGCGATAGCGAGGTCGATCCCACGAACCGCGTGGTTCTGACCGTAAGATTTCTCTAGCCTGCGGACTTCGACGGCAAGCTTCGGCATCTCGGACGGCGAATGTAAGGACGGGGCGCTTCCCGGGCAAGGCAAAACCCGGCCTATAACGGAGCGGCACGAACGGGAAGTCACCTTGGCTTGCACCCGCTCCCGGCAGCAGTCAACTGGCTTGGCTAGACATCCGCTTTCATTCGAGTTTGAGCGCGATACCGTTCCCGCCATGGATTGCTACCGCCGCCTGCGCGTCTTCGCCTTGCTGGCTCTGACGACGGAGTTTGTCGTCGGCCTGGGAGGGTATCTGACGCCGCGCCGGGAGATCTTCCCCTTCGCCTCCTGGTTCCTCTTTTCCTTGGTCCCCTTCCAATCGAGTGACTACGATCTCCTCATCCACCCGCCCGCCGCCGCCACGGCGCCACTGCCGCTCAACCAGGCGGGCAAGTTCGTGAGCTCTTCACACTCGATTGTCGTTTTCCAGCTCATCCAGCAACTCGGGCTGGCGCAGGAGAAACGGGATGGCGATCTCGTCCGGCGGCTGCGGCAGCAGATCGAGCTCTCCTTCCGCGTGCCCGGCTTGCGCTACGATCTGGTCAAGGTCCGGTATGCGCCCATCCCGCGCTATACCAGCGGCGCCGTCATCTCGCAGTCACTCCTGGCCTCGTTCCAGGCGGGGGAACCCCTGACGGATTCTTCACCGTCAACGACCCCCGCCGCCACCGAAAACGCCCGCCGATGAACCTTGTCCTGCGCCGCCTTCGCCGGTTGCTGGCGGTGCCTTCCGCCCGTTCACCAGATGTCTTCACGGGCCAGGGCCGGCGTTTCGCCGTGGCCCAAACGGTGATCCGCTGCTTTTACGGCTTTCTCCTCTATGTGGCCATCGCCCAGTTTGGCGAGTTCAGCGGACTCGTTGAGCGGCGGACGTTTTCGCCGCTCTGGCCGGTGGTCTGGCTGCATTGGACGCATTCGCCTAATGCCGCGCTGGCTTTGCTCACCTTCTACACCGGCAGCAGCGTGCTCGTCGCCATTTGGCCGGGACCGCGTTGGACGCGCATACTGGCTTTCGCGGGCCTGCTGGAGTTCGTGGCGCTGAAAAACTCGTTCGGCAAAATCGGCCACAGCCTGCATCTGCTGGTGCTGGTGAGCTTCGTCCTGACTTTCCTCCCGGCCGGCTGGGACGCTGCCCGGGCGGCGACCGCCAAGGCCCGCCGTTTGCGCCAGAGCACGCTGCTCGTGTTCTGGACGTGCCAGGCCGCCATTTTGCTGAGCTACACGATGGCCGGCTTGGGCAAACTGGGCGGCGCCATTTACCAGATCGCCCTCGGCCAGCCGAACGCCTTTATGCCCAGCGCCCTCGCCGCGCACATTGCCCAGCGGCTGCTGCAGACCAACTCCAGCAGCGCGCTGGGCGCCTGGATCATCGGCCATCCCGGCTTGACCTGGCCCTTGATGCCGCTGCCGGTTTACCTGGAGTTCTTCTCGTTTTGGATCGCCTTTCGCCCGCCGCTGCAACGGCTCTGGGCCGCCGCCCTCGTCGTTTTCCACGTGGCAACCTTCTTCACCATGACGATCAGCTTCCCGCAAAGCTGCTTCCTGCTCGCGATTTTCTTCTTTCCAACAGTGTGGCAAGCCGCTAGCTGTAGCACTTGGCAGATGCTTTTGAATTTACCCCTGGTTGGCGATTTGCTCCGGCTCTGGACGGTGCGGCGGACGATTCCGATGGCATGAGTTCCTCGCGGCTCCCATCCCGACGATCCGGATCTCGGGCGGCGATCGGCTCCCGGCGCGCAACCAGCGAAACGTCGCGGGGTTAAGAGTTGTACTCCGAAGTACGTGCGTACCCTCATTCTTACCTCCAGCACGGGCGGCGGCCATAACATGCGCGCTGGCTCGTTCGTCCACTGGACCCGCGAGACCAGCCACGCCGCAGCCAATGAAATCCAGATTCACAAGTGTCTGGAGAACACCCACGGCTTGTACCGCTTCGGCGTGGGCCTGTACAACCGCATCCAGCGCCATGCCCCCTGGGCGCACCACGTCTATTTCAATTTCCTGGAGCTCACCGCGCCCACGTACTCCCGGCGCCGGCTCCTGGGCGTGGACCGCTTCCGCGCCATCCTCGACCACGTTCGCCCGCGGGTGGTCCTGAGTACCCACGGCTCGCTCAACCACGGCTTCTTTGATCTTGCGCGCGCGCATCTGGGCGCTGACGCGGTCCGCTGCGTGACCTATTGCGGCGAGCTTTTCGGCAAGTACGGGTTCAGCCGCCACTGGGTCAATCCTTCCGCGGACCTTTTTATCGGGGCGGTGCCGGAGACCTGCGCCATGGCGCGCTTGCTGGGCATGCCGGCCAGCCGTACCGCCATGGGCGGTTTTTTGCTCAACCCAAACTTTTATCGCGCGCCGTTGACCCCGGAAGAGCGCGCGGCCTATCTGCACGACCGCCTCGGGTTGGATCCGGAGCGGTTTACCTTGTTGCTCTCGACCGGCGAACACGGGGTCAACAACCACCTGGCGTTCCTGGAAGCACTGCATGCGCATGTGCCGCGCTCCGATTTACAGGTGATCGCGCTCTGCGGACGCAACCCGGCCGACCGGCACCGGGTCGAGATGTGGGGCCGCAGCCATCACGCCTTCCCCGTGGTCGCGCTCTCCCACAGCACGGAAATGCACCAACTGCTGCAGGTCGCGAGCGCGGTCGTGGCCCGCCCCGGCACCGGGACGACCAGTGAGGCCATCGTCAGCGGCTGCCCATTGATTTTCAACGCGCTGGGCGGCTTCATGCCGCAGGAGTGGATCACAATGCGCTTCGCCGAGCGCCACCAAATTGCCCAAACCGTGCATCGCGCGGATGCGTTGCCGCCGATTCTGACCCGCTGGGCCGAGCAGCCGGAGCTGCTTACCCAGATCCGTGAGCGCGTCGTGGACTGCCGACCCCGGGCTCATCCGACGCGCATTTTACGGCTCGTGCAGAACGTCGCGGCAGATTTGCCGGCCTTGTCCCCTGATGAACGGGACGATTCGCCGTACGTGCAACTAAAGGATCCCTCGGGGCGCACAGTGAGCCGCCGTCGCTGAACAGTCGCCGTCGCAGAGTCCTTCCGGCCGGCAGCGAAGCTGCCGTCGTAAAAAAAAGGTAGGGGTCGGCTCTCCGAGCC
>CAXUFU010000243.1:0-3178 GCA_964250275.1 uncultured Chthoniobacterales bacterium
ACGCTGTGCCTCGGGCACGGGCATCGACGGTCATAGACCGCCGCTACAGCCGGAGCATTTGCCGGCCACGGTTTTTCTTTACTCTGCTCTGACAGACAGCAAGGGGCACGACGGAGCGTGCCCGTCCAAACGATTTTTGATGGTGCACCGGCGCCTTACCGCCGGCAGATCCGCACGAACAAGAACCCGCCCAGGAGCAGAAAAATGAGGTTCGGCGTCCAGATCAACAGTTCGGGATGCAAGTGGGCCTTGCTCCGGAACGTGTTGACGACAATGATGATCAGGAAATAGGTGAACGCCACCGCCAGGCTGATGCCGAAACCGATGCTCGTCTCCTGCCGGTGCGCCGTGATCCCGAGCGGGATCCCCATCAAGGCAAACGTCACGCAGGCAAGCGAAAACGAAAAGCGCTTGTTGTACTCCGTCTTGATGGCAGCCAGCTTGCCCACGTCGTCACGGGTTGTCCGGCGCAGTTGCTCGACCTCGGGGCCGCCGCCGGCCGCACGCAGCTTGGCTTTATCGGTCGCGACCACGTCGATGTGGCGCTGCACCTCCACCTTCAATTCGTCGTAGGTGAGGCTTTCGACCTTTGGGCGGCCCTGCTTCTTGGCGTAAAGCTCTTCCAGCGAGATGGGATAGACGAAATCGCCCATCGTGATGCCGTCGCGAATCTTCGTCAGATCGTCCGGGGCGGTGTTGTCCCGCTGTTCGTACCGGGTGTCTTCCAGGCGCATCTTGATCTGTTTGTTGGCCAGATCGGTCTCGAGATGGCCGGTCCGGGCGTAGACCACCTTCACCGCCTTGTTGTTCTGGTCGAGGTCGAAGACGTGCACGTTTTGCAACTCCCCGCCCTCACTGCTGCCGACGTAAATCTTTTTGCCCGGGAAATCCGTGATCACCTGGTCGCCGCTGAAAACCGCGATCGGGTTATTGGTCGCCACCTGGAAGAAGGCGTTTTTCAAGTTCCGTTCCGCGTTTGGCGCCACGTAAAGATTGATCCACAGACAAATGCCCGAGAACACCACCGCGAGCAGCAACACCGGCCGGGCGATGCGCGGGATGCTCACCCCAGCGGTGCGCAGGGCCGTCAGCTCGTTGCCGGCGGAGAGCCGGCCGAAGACGAGCAGCACCGCCGTCAGAAAGCCCCAGGGAATGCTGAAGACGAGCGAGAACGGCAGGAAGTACGCGATGAACGTGATGATGAACGTCGCCGGCACGTTATGATCGACCAGGAACTTGAAGAGCTTCTCGAAAATCTGCCCAAGAATCAGCACCAGGCTCAACGTGCAAACCGCAAAGATGGCCGAGGTAATGACCTCCCGCCCAAGGTAACGATCGAGAAGACGAAACATGCCGGGAAGCCCGCGCCGTGCCAGCGCCAGGACGACAAAGATTGCGGATCATCGGCTCCGGCGCAATGCTGGGTTTTTTCCGGCGCCAACCCAGTGCCCCACCATGATCCCCGCGGAGACCATCGCCCAAGTCGCCGCCGCCAATGACATCGTCGACGTCATCGGCAGCCGGTTGCCCTTGAAGCGGGCGGGCTCCGCCTACAAGGCGCTCTGCCCGTTCCACCGGGAGAAATCGCCGTCTTTTACGGTCAACCCCGCGCGCCAGACCTTCCATTGTTTCGGTTGCGGGGCGGGCGGGAGCGTCTTCAAGTTTATCACCCAGTTCGACAACATCGATTTTCCGTCCGCCGTGCGGCAGCTCGCTGAACGCGTCAACATCCCGATCGTCGAGGACGACCGGCGCGGTCCGGGCGAGGGCGAGCGCAGCACGGGCGAAATCCGGCGCCGGTTGCTCGCCTTGCACGCGGACGCGGCGGCCTGGTTTCACCGCAACCTGAAGAAAGCCGCCGCGGCTGGCCACGCCCGCGAGTACCTGCAAGGTCGCGGCTTGAACGCGGAGGTGGCCGAACGCTGGCAGCTCGGTTACGCCCCGGACTCCTGGGACGCTTGTCTGCAATGGGCGACGGCCAGCGGTTACCAGCCGGAGGAACTGGTGCTCGGCGGCCTGACCAAAACGCCCGACCAGGAAGAAGGCGAGGCGCCGCGGCGCGCCTACGACCGCTTCCGGGACCGGCTCATGTTCCCCATCTGCAATGAATCGGGCCAGGTCATCGCGTTCAGCGGCCGCGTGCTCACCCCGGACGCGGCCGCCGCGAAATACGTCAATTCGCCGGAGACGCCGCTCTTCACCAAGGGGAAAGTCCTCTTCGGCCTGCACCTGGCCAAGCGCGCGCTGCTCGACGCGGGCCACGCCATCGTCTGCGAGGGGCAGATTGATCTGATCACGGCGTTTGAAGCCGGCATCAAGAACGTCACCGCCCCGCAGGGCACTGCCTTTACCGAACGCCAGGCCGTCCTGCTCAAGCGCCTGGTCGAAGAAGTCGTGCTCTGTTTCGACGCCGACGCGGCGGGCCAGCAAGCGGCGGAACGCTCCCTCGCGCCGCTGCTCGAGGCCAACCTGAGCGTGCGTGTGGCCACCATGCCGCCGGGCGAAGATCCAGACTCGCTCATCCGCGGCCAGGGCGCGGCCGCTTTTCAGGCGCGCATCACCGCCGCGCCAGATTTTTTCGATTTTCAGATCGAGCGGTTGGCCGGCCTTTTCGATACCACCACGCCGCGCGGCAAGACCCAGATGAGCCAGCGGATGGCGGAATCCGTGGCGTTGATTACCGACCACGTCTTACGGGAGGCCGTGATCGGCAAAGTGACCTCGCGGCTGGGGCTGGCGCCGGATGATTTCCGGCCTTTGCTCAAACGCCGTCCGGCCAGCCAACGCCGGAGCGAGGCGGATCTGCTGGGACCTGGCCAGCGCGAGACGGACGCGGGGACGCCGCAAAGCGAGGAACGCTTTGACCGGCCGCCAACGGCGGTGGCGCTGTTGCTCAAGCTGGCGCTTGAAGACGAAGCCGCCCGCGCCTGGCTCCTGGCCCAGCCCTGGCAGGAACGTCTGCCGCACATTGCCGGCGCGGACCTCTTGGGGCGGGCGCTGGGCGCGGAGATGGCCGCGCCGGACCCGGCGTCGGTCAGCGCGTTTATGGCCACGTTGCCGGCGGCGGCGGAGTCGTTCGTGGCCGGGCTGTTGATGGACAAGCCGTTTCCGCAGCCGATGCTCGTGGCCCGCGACAGCTGGCGCGCGCTCGAATAGGGGATTTTGAAGGAACGCCGCG
>CAXUFU010000243.1:3188-5120 GCA_964250275.1 uncultured Chthoniobacterales bacterium
CCGGATGCGCTTGCCGGAGTTGTCGGTGACGGAACTGACGCATTTGCAGAAAGAAATCCTTGACCTCCAACAGAGGCTTCAAGATATTGCGCCGCCCTAAATCGTCTGGCTCGCCTTGCTGGGGGCTTCGCCCGAGCGAGCGTCAAGGAGATCCACGGATTATCACGCTCCCCATGGCAAAAGTGAAACCGTCGCCTTCCCCCGCTCCATCCCAGCCGGCCCCACGCAAAAAATCTTCCGCCGTTAAGGCTTCCGCCGCTCCCGTTGCATCAGCCGCGCCAAAGGCGAAAACCAAAGCCAAAGCGGCTGCCGCCAAGTCTAGCGGCGCCAAACCCGGAGGAGCCGGCTCCAAGAAAGCTGCCGCGCCCGTGCAGCCCGCCGTGACCGCGGCTCGAGTCCAGGCGGAGGCGCACGAAACGCAGGAGAAGATTCGGGAGCTGATCAAGCTCGCGAAGGAACAAGGCTATCTCACCTGGGACGACCTGAACGAGGCGCTGCCTGATGGCGTCAACGATCCCGATCTGATCGAGTCCATTCAGACCCGTTTACGGGCAATGGAATTTGACATCATCGAAGCTTCCGACGTTGACCGCTACAAGGATCTTAAAAAGGAGCAGGAACAAGATTCGGATACGGACAACGAGACCGAGGAAGACGAGGAAAAGGACGAGAAAGCCGAGGAAGAAAAGAGCGAGCCTTCCGGCAAGATGGACATCCTGGACGATCCCGTTCGGATGTACCTCAAGCAGATGGGTCAAGTCCCGTTGCTTACCCGCGAACAAGAGGTCGAGATCTCCAAACGCATTGAAGACGCCGAGAGCCGCGTGCAGAAACATCTGAACCGCTTCGGCTTTATCGCCAGCGCTCACCTGGACCTGGCGCAAAAACTTCTTGAGGGCCGCGAACGTTTCGACCGGGTGATTCTCGACAAGAAGATCGAGAGCCGCGAACGGTATCTCAAGGGGTTGCCGAAGTTGTGCGAGCAACTCGCGCAGTTTAGCGAGGAACTCTCCAAGCTCTACCTGGCGTTAGGCGCCGCGAAGGGCAACGGGACCGAGCGCTTGCACAAGGAAGTTCAGCGCAACCAAGACGGTCTGCAGAAGCTTTATCCGAAATTCTATTTCAAACAGAAGGTGACTGAAGAGTTCGTCCATCTAGCGGACGAAAACTTCCGTCTGCTCAACCATCTGCATGCCCAAACGCTGCACGGCAACGGCGGGCATCCGCCGCGGGCGGATTACACCGCCAAACTGCGGGAGATGCAGAATAATTTCTGGCTGAGCCCGGAAGACTTCATCATCGAATATCACGAGCTGAAAAATTGGCTGCGCAAAGCACTCAAAGCCAAGACGGAGATGGTGGAAGCCAACCTGCGCCTCGTCATTTCCATCGCCAAAAAGTACACCAACCGCGGCTTATCGTTTCTCGACCTGATCCAGGAAGGGAACATGGGGTTGATGAAGGCGGTCGAAAAGTTCGAGTACCGCCGCGGCTACAAGTTCTCGACCTACGCTACCTGGTGGATTCGGCAGGCGATTACCCGCTCCATCGCCGATCAGGCGCGCACCATCCGCATTCCGGTGCACATGATCGAGACCATCAACAAGCTAATGCGCGTGCAGAAGCAGTTGGTGCAGGAGTACGGCCGGGAACCCACCCCGGACGAGGTTGCCGAGGAGGTGCACCTGCCCGTCGAACGCGTCCGCGCGGTGCTCAAAATGGCGCAACAGCCCATCTCGCTGCAAGCGCCCGTCGGCGACAGCGAGGACACAAACTTCGGAGATTTCATCGAAGACAAGGGCGCGGATAATCCGTCCGATATGACGGCGATCGTGTTGCTCAAGGCGAAGATCAAGGATGTCTTGGAGACCTTGACCGAGCGCGAGCGCCAGGTGCTCGAGCAGCGCTTCGGCTTGATCGACGGCTACAGCC
>CAXUFU010000244.1:0-2102 GCA_964250275.1 uncultured Chthoniobacterales bacterium
GGCCCTCGCCGTCCGGCGTGGCACCGGGGCGCGTCCGGCGGCGTTGCGCGTGCGTCAGGCGGCCGCGCGCCCGGATGGTCTCGCCGACGGTACTGCCCTTGGCGCAAAGGCTGCCGAAATTCGCGGGATGATCCTTGTCCCCGCTGACGCGCGCCACGCGTCCGTTTTCGACGTGCAGGATCATGCCGCAGCCCACCCCGCAATAGGGGCAAACCGTGCGAACCCGTTCACCGGAGACGGCTGCCGTGTCGCTGGGGGACATGGCTTCAGATCATCTCGGCAAGCGGGAGTTGATCCTCGCCTCGCTCGGCTGTCGCCGCGAGGGTGAGAGCGCGTCCGCCGGGTCCGACCCACGTGCGCGTCCAGGAGCGTTGGACGATGCGCAGGCCAAGCAAAACCAGCGCAGCCAGGCCGGCGAAGCAGATAAAGCCGCCCGCGTAGTTGCCGGTGTGCTCTTTGGAATAACCCATCGCCAGCGGCACGATGGCGCCGCCCAGGGCGCCAATTTCCCCGATCATGCTGCCGGCCACCGCGGCGTTGGTCGGCCAGCGCAAAGGCACGAGTTGGAAAAGAGCGCCGTTGCCACAGCCCAGCGACGCAAAGCAGCCCATGAACAACAGCGTCGTGATAAAAATGGAAGGCGCAACGCTGGTCGCCAGGAAGCCCGCGATGACCGCCAGCAGGACGACCGAGAGCGTCACGATCCCTCCCAGCCGATCCGCCAGATGACCGCCGACGATCCGGATGCCGCTGCCCAGGAAAGCGGCCAGTGTCGTCAGGTAACCGGCCTGGATTTTAGTGACGTGAAACTGTTCGACGTAGAACGTGGGCAGGAACGTCGAGAGCCCGATGAAACCGCCGAAGGTGATGATGTAGATGGCGTTGAACGCCCAGCCATCGAACTGCCACAGGCAACGGATGTGGTCGATAAAGGAGTGCGACTCCTCGCGATCGGGCGGTTCCTTGGCAAAGATCAGCATCGTGGAAAAAGGGATCAGCATCATCAGGCCGGCAAAGCCGTAGACCGTTTGCCAGCCGAAGTGGGTGGCCAGGATCGGCGCAAAGAGCGTTGCGATGGCCGTCCCGCTGTTGCCGGCGCCGGCGATGCCCATGGCGAGCCCCTTGTACTCGGGTGGGAACCAGCCGGAACCCAACGCCAGGGCCACGCCGAAACTCGCCCCGGCGATGCCCAGCAGCACGCCCATGGCAAGCACCCGGTCGAAGGTGTTGACGAAAAAGTAGCCAAAGGCCATAGCCGTCAGGATGCAGCCCATCTCAACCAAGGCGGCGTTCTTGCGCCCGATGTATTGCGAAAGAACGCCCAGTGGAAAACGCATGAACGCGCCGGCCATCGTCGGCAGCGAAATCATCAGCCCGACCTGTTGCGGCGAGAGATGAAACGATTCTTTGATGAAGGGCGCCATGGCCCCATTGAGGACCCAAATGGCGAAACAAAAATCGAAGTAGAGAAAGGAGGCGAAAAGCGTGGGCGGATGCCCGGCTTTAAGGAAGGTTTTGAAGTGAGCCATGGTGACGCGATGGGTGGGATGTTCCGTTTGGCAATCCGGCAGCAGTGCGGCCCATGTTTTACCCGCGCCAACTGCTTTCGGTATGCGGTCCGGAGCCGCATCAGCAAACCGCGTACCCAGCGCTGGCGACCTAAAGTTAAGCCTCTGCGCAGGAGATGTTTCCATGCCCGGTGCATCGCCGGGCGACCGGAGAAAAAATGCTTTCCTGGTCAGCCGGATTGTCCACAATCGTCCATTCTGTGGATATTTGACGGCAACCGAGCCTCCTGACGACCGCGGTCCCTCCAACGTCACGCATAAGGAAAGCCTCAACCCGGCGCCGGCCACCGCCCGCGAGATCATCCGCATCCTGGCGGCCAACGGCTAAGCCCACTCGAAGAACCTCTTGGTCCGTACGCTGAAGCAGGTCCTTCCCGGCGAATCACTAGCAATGAAAATCGAAGATTACGGCTTGATCGGCGACACCCACACGGCGGCATTGGTGGGCCGCAACGGCTCTATCGACTGGCTCTGCCTGCCTCGCTTCGACTCGGGCGCGTGCTTCGCGGCGCTCGTGGGCGAGGAAAAAAACGG
>CAXUFU010000244.1:2112-3898 GCA_964250275.1 uncultured Chthoniobacterales bacterium
GAAGAGGGAGCAGCCCGCGCCGTCCGGCGGCGCTACCGCCCAGATACGCTGGTGTTGGAGAGCGAGTTCGAGACGGCGGACGGCGGCTGCGTGCGTCTGATCGACTGCATGCCCCCGCGCCAGAACTATCCGGACGTCGTGCGGTTGGTGGAAGGAGTGCGCGGCCGGGTGAAAATGCGGATGCGGCTGACGGTGCGCTTCGATTACGGCGAGGTCGTGCCTTGGGTCAAGAAAGGCGAGCGCCCGGATGAATTGACGATGATCGCCGGTCCCGACGCCCTGATCCTGCGCACGCCCGTGGAATTGCGGGGAGAAAACCTCTCCACCGTGGCCGAGTTTGAGGTCGCGGCCGGCGAGCGCGTGCCATTTGTGTTGAGCTGGCATCCATCGCAAGAGCCGGTGTCGCCGCCGCTGGACGCGGAACACGAAGTAGCCGCCACGGCCGATTGGTGGCGCGAGTGGATAAGCCACGCCCGCGCGCTGGAGAACGGGGAGTGGACCGAGGCGATCAAACGCTCGCTGATCACCCTCAAGGCGCTGATCTACGCGCCGAGCGGCGGCATCGTGGCCGCGCCGACGACCAGCCTGCCGGAGTGCTTGGGCGGCGTGCGCAATTGGGACTACCGCTTTTGCTGGTTGCGCGACGCGGCGTTTACCCTCGACGCGCTGCTCGGCGCGGGCTACACCGCCGAAGCCGCCGCGTGGCGCGACTGGCTGTTGCGCGCGGTCGCAGGCGACCCGGCCAACCTGCAAATTCTCTACGGCGTGCTGGGCGAGCGGCGGCTGACGGAGTGCGAGTTGCCTGGCCTGGCCGGGTACGAGAACTCCCGGCCCGTGCGCGTGGGGAATGCCGCCATGGGGCAGTTCCAGCTCGATGTGTACGGGGAAGTCGTCGATACGCTTTACCGGGCGCGTTGCGCGGGGTTGGACGCGAACCGGGCCGCCATCGATTGGACGGTGCCGACCAAGCTGCTGAAGTTTTTGGAGTCGCACTGGACAAAGCCGGATGAAGGCATGTGGGAGGTGCGCGGGCCCCGCCAGGATTTTACGTACTCGAAGGTCATGGCCTGGGTGGCGGTGGACCGGCTGATCCGCAGCGCCGAGGAGTTTGGGTTGAAAGCAGACCTCAGTCGTTGGCGGGCCATGCGTGAGGCCATCCACCGCGATGTCTGCGAGAAGGGCTACAACACCAAGTGCCAAGCCTTCACGCAGGCCTATGGGTCCGATAAGCTGGACGCAAATATCCTGCGGCTACCCTTGGTGGGTTTCCTGCCGGCGGACGATCCGCGCGTTCGCTCCACGATCGAGGCAGTAGAGCGCGACTTGCTCAAAAACGGCTTCGTGCTGCGTTACCGCACCGGCCCGGGCGAGTCCACCGATGGCCTCCCAGGGGAAGAAGGCGCTTTCCTGCCGTGTACGTTCTGGCTGGCGGATTGCTATTACCTGCTGGGCCGGCACGACGAGGCTCGCGCCATTTTCGAGCGCCTCCTCGATTTGCGTAACGACCTGGGTTTGCTCTCGGAAGAATACGATTGGCGCCACCAGCGGCTGATCGGAAACTTCCCGCAGGCCTTTACGCACGTGGCGCTGGTCAACACCGGTCTACGTTTACGGGGCAGTAAGTGAACCGTGCGTGATCGACGCCAGTAAAACGGGCTTGCCCCGCCCTACTATCAAAGCGATTAACGTCCGCTCATGGCGTTGTTCAGTTGCGTGAAGAACTGCTCGTATTTTTCCCGGCCGCCTTCGGCGGCCGTGGTGTGGCGCAGGACGCGTTGCACGGTGA
>CAXUFU010000244.1:3908-5091 GCA_964250275.1 uncultured Chthoniobacterales bacterium
CGGCGGGTTGGGTTTCCAGCAGGGTCATGACCTCGTTTATGAACTCGGCAAGCGGCATGGCCCGCGGGTCATTCTCCTGGTGCTCGCCCAGGAGCCCGGTTTGCACGTAAGGCGGGACCAGTTCGATCACACGGATGGAGGTGTCCTGGAGCTGGTAGCGCAGGCTTTGCGAGTACGAGTGGATGGCTGCCTTCGTGGCGGAATAGGTCGGCGTCATCGCCAGCGGGACAAACGCCAGGCCGCTCGACACTGTCATCACCGTGGCGCTTGGCTGCTTTTGCAGCAGGGGAAGCAAAGCCACCGTCAGGCGCATGGGTCCGATCAAGTTGGTGGCGACCGTCGCCTCCATGTCGGTCAAGTCGGCATTCTCGGCCAAGAGCTTCTCGGGGCGCATGATGCCGGCATTGTGGACGACCACGTTCAACGACGGGAAGTCCGTCGTGAGCTTCGCGGCAAAAGCGCCGATGCTGGCGGCATCGGCCATGTCCACGGTCAGCGACTGCATGCCGAGATTGGCGGCCGTGGTGGCATCGAGGGATTTCTGGGTGCGGCCGGAAATGATGACCTGGTTGCCGCGTTGATGGAAGGCTTCGGCCAAGCCACGGCCGATGCCGGTGCCGCCGCCAGTGATGAGGATGGTGTTTCCAGTGGTGTTCATGCTTTGAGGGTGCGTGATTCTTTCGGGCCGCGTCGAGCACGCCCACACAGCAAGTCTATCCCCGGTCGAACATATTACAACTGACAATCATTGGTATATGTAACATGGGTTGGACGGCTGTGGCTCCTGCCAGTCTTAGTAGTCACTCGGCGTCAACCCGTTGGCTGAATCAAACCTCGGCGAGCTTGCTCAAGTCCACGTCCCCCTTGGCCGTACTCAGAACGATGCCCGAGCGGCCGGAGCCTTGTTCCTGGTGGGCTCCGGAAATGTCGTAGCCGGTGGTGTCGTAGGTTCGCGGTTGCCCATCGCCCTCCTGGAGCACCAGGCGATTGGCCTGCCGAAAATAGGCGTAGCGGAAATCGTTCTGTCCGCCGGCACTGTTCGGTGCATCGCCCAAGGCGCGCGGCCACCAAGGTTCGACGGCTTTCATCGGCTGCATGGGCGCCATGGGCTTCATCGGTTCCATGGGTTTCATCGGCTGCATTGGTTCCATCATGGGGACAGCCTCCGATCACCTCCCGATTC
>CAXUFU010000245.1:0-5048 GCA_964250275.1 uncultured Chthoniobacterales bacterium
GTCTATGAGCATGATCGAAGCCGCCGGCCTGACGAAGGTCTATCGCACCTACAAAAAGGAGGCCGGGTTGTGGGGAGCGGTCAAGGGACTGGCCAAGCGCCGCTACGACGAGGTGCGCGCCGCCAACGATGTAAGCTTTCGCATCGAGGAGGGTGAGTTCGTCGGCTTCCTCGGCCCGAACGGCGCGGGCAAAACGACGGTGCTCAAGATGCTCTCCGGGCTCCTCTACCCCAGCGCGGGCCGGGCGCAGGTGCTGGGGTTCACGCCGTGGGAACGGCGCACCGAAATGAAACGCCAGTTCAGTCTGCTGATGGGTCAAAAGAACGCGCTCTGGTGGGACTTGCCCGCGCGTGAGTCGCTCGAACTCAACCGCGCCATTTACGGGATCGCGGCGGCGGATTTCCACCGCATCGTCGATGAACTTTCCGCCCTGCTCGACGTCGGCGACAAGATGAACGTCATGGTGCGCGAGCTCAGCCTGGGCGAGCGCATGAAGATGGAGTTGATCGCCGCTTTGCTGCACAGCCCGCGCGTGCTGTTTCTGGACGAACCCACGATCGGGCTGGACGTGGTGAGCCAGAAGAAAGTGCGCGCTTTTTTACGCGAGTACAACACCCGCCACAAGGTGGTGACGATGTTGACCAGCCACTACATGCAAGACATCGAAGAGCTTTGCCGGCGGGTGATTATCATCGATGCCGGCCGCATCATCTTCGACGGTCCGCTCGAGGAGATCACCAGCCGTTTTGCCACGCGCAAAGTCCTGGAGCTGGAGTTTGCCGAGCCCGATCCACGACGCGCCATGGCGGATTTCGGCGAGGTCATCGAGGCGACGGAACTGACGGCCAAGCTGCGCGTGCCGCGCCTGGAAGTCGCGGCTGTTTGCCGCCGCATATTCGAGGCGTACGCCGTGCGCGACATCCGCGTGCAGGAGGTCCCGATCGAAGATGTGATCGCCGAACTTTTTCTGAACGCGAAAAGCGAAGCGGAAGAAGCTGCCGTTCCAGCGCGGAGCGCTTCGTGACCCAAGGTAGGGATGGCTCTCCGAGCCGGTCCCTGACTGTCTGGTAGCGGTCCACTTTGTTTCCGGTCACGTCAGCCAGACAGCAAGGGACCGGCTCGGGAGAGCCATCCCTACCCTTGAATCACTCTCCGGCCCGCACCGGGTTCGCGCTCAACGCTCCTTGCATGCTGGCGAGCATGTAATCCCGGTTCATCCGCGCGATGAATGACGCGCTGATTTCCTTGGGGCAAACCGCCGCGCAATTGTAGACGTTCGAGCAATTGCCAAACCCTTCCTTGTCCATGGCGTTGACCATGTTCACGGCGCGCTGACCGCGCTCCGGCTGGCCCTGCGGCAGCACGGAAAGATGGCTGATCTTGGCGGCCGCAAACAGCATGGCGCTGGCGTTCGGGCAGGCCGCGACACAGGCCCCGCAACCAATGCAAGCCGCGGCGTCCATGGCCAAATCCGCGTTGAACTTTGCCACCGGTGTCCCGTTGGCTTCCGGCGCGGAACCGGTCCGCACGCTGACATAGCCGCCAGCCTGGATCACCCGGTCGAGCGCGCTGCGATCCACGATCAAGTCGCGGATGATGGGGAAGGCGCGCGCGCGGAACGGCTCAATGTAAATGGTCTCGCCATCCGCAAAGGTGCGCATGTGCAACTGGCAGGTGGCGATGCCGCGCCGGTCGTTCCCGTGAGGCACGCCGTTAATGGTCAACGAACAGGTGCCGCAGATGCCTTCCCGGCAATCGGAATCATGCGCGATCGGTTCCTCGCCCTGGTGCATGAGATTCTCGTTCAAGATATCGAGCATCTCGAGGAACGATGCGCTGGCCG
This sequence comes from uncultured Chthoniobacterales bacterium, assembly GCA_964250275.1. Taxonomy (GTDB): domain Bacteria; phylum Verrucomicrobiota; class Verrucomicrobiia; order Chthoniobacterales; family SZAS-18; genus CAXUFU01. Next base: position 1,844 of record CAXUFU010000245.1, read on the forward strand.
GGATCTCGGCGAGATCGTAGGACACGAGCTCACCCGGGCTATTGGCGTCGCGCTGCCGCCAGATCTTGAGGCGAAAATTCATGGGGGATCAGGTTAAACTAGCGACTTGAATCTGCGCTTGCATTAGTCACCGCTCATTTGTAGCTGCGTTGCGCAAGGTGAACTTGCTCGAAGGTCAACGGTTCCTTGTGCAGGACTGGGTCGGCCCCCGCGCCGGCGTATTCCCAGGCGGCCACGTAAGCGAAATTGGCGTCGTCGCGCAATGCTTCGCCATCGGGCGTCTGGCTTTCCTCGCGGAAATGACCCCCGCACGACTCGGTGCGATGCAGGGCGTCGCGGCACATCAACTCGCCGAACTCCAGAAAATCCGCCACCCGGCCGGCGTGCTCGAGCGATTGGTTAAGACAATCGCCGCTACCGGGGACGTTGACGTTCTCCCAGAACTCGGCGCGCAACTCCGGGATGCGGGATAGTGCTTCCTCCAACCCAGCCGCATTGCGCGCCATGCCGCACTTGTCCCACATCAGCAAGCCCAGCTCGCGGTGAAAGCTGGTCACGCTGCGCTTGCCCTTGATCGCAAGCAGCCGCCCGATCTGCGCCCGCACCTGTGCTTCGGTCTCCTGAAAGGCCGGATGATCGGTGCTATACTTTTTGCCGCCGGTACTCGCGAGATAAGTCGGAATGGTGGCCGGCAGCACGAAATAGCCGTCGGCCAGGCCCTGCATCAAAGCGCTGGCACCCAGACGATTAGCACCGTGATCAGAAAAGTTCGCTTCGCCGATCACATGCAACCCGGGCAGGTTGCTCATCAATTGGTAATCGACCCACAATCCGCCCATCGTGTAATGGACGGCCGGGAAAATGCGCATCGGCACCTGGTAAGCGTCCTCGCCGGTGATGGTGTTGTAGATGTCAAAGAGATTGCCGTAGCGCTCCCGAATCGTCTGCGCGCCGAGAGTCTTGATGGCATCCGCAAAATCCAGGTACACACCCAAACCCGACTCACCCACTCCGCGGCCGTCATCGCAAGCTTCCTTGGCCGCACGCGAGGCGATGTCGCGCGGGGCGAGGTTGCCGTAGCTGGGATATTTGCGTTCCAGATAGTAGTCGCGTTCCGGCTCGGGGATCTGTCCAGGCGGGCGTTTGTCTCCCTGCCCTTTGGGGACCCAAACCCGGCCGTCATTGCGCAAACTCTCGCTCATGAGCGTGAGCTTGGATTGGTAAGCGCCTTCGACCGGAATACAGGTTGGATGGATTTGCGTGTAGCAGGGATTGCTGAAATACGCGCCGCGTTTGTGGGCGCGATAGGTCGCAGTGACATTGCAGCCCTTGGCGTTGGTCGAAAGATAATAGGCGTTCCCGTAACCGCCCGTTGCCAAAACCACCGTGTCGCCGGCGTGCGAACTGATTTCGCCGCTGACGAGATCGCGCACCACGATGCCTTTGGCCTGGCCGTCGATGACCACCAGATCGAGCATCTCGGTCTTGGGAAACATCCGCACCGCGCCGAGCGCGATTTGGCGCTCGAGCGCTTGGTAAGCTCCGAGCAAGAGCTGCTGGCCCGTCTGGCCGCGCGCGTAAAAAGTCCGCGACACCTGCGCGCCGCCAAAGGAGCGATTGGCCAGCAAGCCGCCGTACTCCCGCGCGAACGGCACGCCTTGCGCCACGCACTGATCGATGATCTCGGTCGAGACCTGCGCCAGGCGGTAGACGTTGGCTTCGCGCGAACGGAAGTCCCCACCCTTGATGGTGTCGTAAAACAGACGGTCCACGCTGTCGCCGTCGTTCTGGTAATTCTTGGCGGCGTTGATGCCGCCCTGGGCCGCAATCGAATGGGCGCGCCGGGGGCTATCGTGAAAGCAGAAGCATTTTACCTTGTAACCCTGCTCTGCCAGGGTAGCCGCGGCCGAGGCGCCGGCCAACCCACTGCCGACGAACAGGATGTCATATTTGCGCCGGTTGCTCGGCGCGATCAGCTTGCCGTTGAGCTTGAAACTCTCCCATTTGTGCTCGAGCGGACCGAGGGGGATTTTGCCGTCTAACATAGGAAACGAGATCTCAGTGGATGTAGTGCAGCATGATGGCAACCGGGATGGCGCTGTTACCCAAGAAGAGGATAGCTCCGAGCACATAGCTGCCTTTGTCCAGCAAGGGAGCGAGCACCCGATTCCGAATGCCGAAAGTCTGGAACACGCTCGCGAAGCCATGGCTCAAATGCAGGCAGAGCAGGCCCATGGAGAAGATGTAAAAGGCGGAAATCAGATCGTCCTGAAACCCGGTCACGACCATGCTGTAAACATCAGGCCGGCCCTGGCCGTCGTAGAACGCGCGGTATTCCGGTTTGACGATCTTGAACGTGAAGTGCGCCAGATGGAAAAGGATAAAGCCGAGCAGGATCAGCCCGCTGATGATCATGGTCAGGACCGGCACCGACGCCACGATGCGGCTCGGGCGGGCGTAACGTTGCGGGCGGGCGGCACGATTGGCCCGCGCCAGCAGGACCGTGTAGTAGACGTGCGCGAAGAAACACACGAGCAGGATGATCCGCGCCAGCCAGAGCAGCGGCCCGAGATCGTGCAAATGTTCCGCGTAGGAATTGAGGTGCTCTTGGCCCGCGCCGTGCGGCCAGAAAATCTGGAGGTTGCCCAGCATGTGCACGATCACAAAGCCGACAAGCGTCAACCCGGTGATCGCCACGATCCATTTGCGGCCGATGGAAGATTTCGTGAACGCGAGGGGAGCAATCATGTAGTCCGGAGCATGGGGGTTTGCGCGGAGGAGGACGCACAGCAGCGATGAGGTCTGTGCCAGGGCACAGGACGGCTTCGCGAAGGGGGCGCATGTCAAACTATTAGATTAGCTAATATCGTCAAGGTTTTTTCCTTGGCGTGGACAGGGAAACTTGCAGAGGTACAGGCCGGGCGGTTGGTGGCCGACGCCGTTTGACGCACCGCGTCGCAGGCGATACACCGCCCTATGCGGGAGGATGGGAACTACAGCCGCCGCGTAGCGGCATCCAAAAAAAAGGTAGGGGCGGGCTCTCCGAGCCGTCCCTGACTGTCTGGCAACCTTAACTGTAGATCGGTCGCGCCGACGCCGCCCTGCGCTCCCGGACAGCTTGGGACGGCTCGGAGAGCCCGCCCCTACCTTTTTTGGATGCCGCTTCGCGGGCGGCATCCAGCTATAGCTTGCACCACCGCACGAC
>CAXUFU010000246.1:0-4250 GCA_964250275.1 uncultured Chthoniobacterales bacterium
GCGGCTAATCGCCGATACGCTGCACCTGAGCCGCAAGACGATCGAAAGTCACCGCGAGCACATCAAGGCGAAGCTGGGCCTCAAGAACGGGAGCGAACTCATCCAGCGCGCCATCCAGTGGGCGCAACATTTCAACGGCGCGAAGCAATGATGTGCCGGCAGCGAAGCTGCCTCGTACCAAAGGTAGGGATGGCTCTCCGAGCCGGTCCCTGACTGTCTGGGAACGGGGAGCTTACGCCGGAGCGTCCATTTGCCCCGGACACTGGCCAGACAGCCAGGGACCGGCTCGGAGGAGAGCCATCCCTACCCGGTTTTTGGATTTTGGGAGCGCTACGCCAGCATGCGACGCAGCGTTTTCGTCGCCTCGAAGCATTCCTCGGCGCAGGCCCGCGCCTGGCGGGAGAGCGCCGGCCAATCTTGGAGAACCCGTTCGATCGCGGCACGTGCTTCCTCCAGCGTGTGGATTTCCAGAAAGCCGCTCTCGGCTGGCAGATAGCGGCCCACGCCCGCGTCCTCGGTGATCACCGGACGCCCCAGGGCCAGGAACGCCGCGGCACGATCGCTCACCCAGCCCGTTTTCCACAGACAATCGACGCCTTTGATGGTCGTAAACTCGCCCGAGGCGCTGGCCAGGTAACGGCGGTAAGCCACCGGCGAGCCCGCGACCGCATGCGGCTCGACCACCCGCCAGCCGTGCGCTTCGAGGCGCGCGCGCTCCGGGTTTTCGGGACCCAGGTTCATCGCCAGCTCCATTTCCGCCTCCGGTACCAGCGCGGGCAAGGCCAGGAACGGCTCGAACTTCGCCTTTTTTGACAAGTCAGGGAACTGCCCGTCGACCTCGATATTGTTCGCCCAGTACCATTGGCCGATCGTGGTGAAACGCGGGCGCGGTGGCGGCGGCGTCGGGCGCAAAAGATAGGTATCGACCAAGGGGAGAAATGTTTTCCAGTCGATGCCGTTATCCGGCAGGAGGCAATCGGGCGCGTGGTGATTGAGGCCGATGGTCCAGAACTCATGATGGCTGGACTGGCCCATCTCGACCCGCGACATCCAGAACGAGATCTCGCCGGGATCGAGGTCGCAGAAAAGCCGGCGCTCGAAGCGCAGGAGAAACGGCGGATGGATGGAGTAGCTGAGGTTGAGCAGCACGTTGGGACCGCCGAGCCGGTTTTCGAGCTCGCCCAGGCTGAGGCCGTAGGCGTGCATCTGGGAAAGCTCCTGCGCGTCCGCGGCCGGCTGCTGGTAGAGCAGGCAGTAGTGGTCGCCCAGGCCATGCTGCAAGAGGCGTTCGCGAAAGGAGCGGATGCAGGCGCGGTCCTCCGCGGGATCGTTGCTCGCGGGCAGGATCTCGAGCCAGACAAAGCGCCGGCCCAGGCGCTTGAGCCCCAAGGCCCATTGCAAAGGCACGGAAAAATTGCCGCCGCCCAGCCGGTACTTGGCCGCAAACCCGCTGCCGAGGAAGATCGTGGTGGCCATGGATCAGGCTTTCTGTTCAGCGGGCCGGACCTGCAAGGGGGATCAGTGTCATTCGGACGAGACAAAAGGAATACGCTAGCCGATGCAGAAGTTAATCGGCCGCCTTCAGCTACGAGCACGGGAACCATCGGTTCTAGGTGCGCGAGTCGCGCCACGGCAAGTCTTGCCTTCATTTTCTCGAATGGTACGATTCTTCCACATGAGCGAAGTTTCCTTGGCGGACGTGTTGGAGCTTAGCGTCCCTGAGAGGATTCAACTCGTCGAGGACATTTGGGATAGTATCGCGTGTCTACCGCGTTTGGAGGTTCTCTCTGACGAGCAACGCGAGGAATTGGATCGCCGCTTAGAAGAGTACCGACAGCATCCTGAGGATGGAACGCCTTGGGAGGAGGTCAAAAGGCGACTGTTGCGGAGCCCCTGACATGCGGGTCATTTTCTGACCCGCAGCGGAGTCCGAACTACAGGCGGCTTACGCATGGTATGAAGAACGGGAAGTTGGTTTAGGAGCAGAATTTTTACGTTCTGTTGAAAGCTGTCTGCAAAAAACTTGCAGGCACCCTGAGCTGTTCCCCGTAGTCCACAAGCAGATTCGGCAGGGGGTGCTACGCCGCTTTCCGTATCTCCTGCTCTACGTTGTTGCCAACGACACGATCATAGTCACCGCTGTTTTCCACACCTCCCGCAACCCGAAGATTTGGCAGCGGCGGGAAGGATAGCCACCTAGGGCTCCGGCCCTTGAAGTGCTCAACCGTAGTCGCCCGACGGTTTATCTTTGTTACTTGCCGGCGCCGGTCAACTCCTCGACCAACCCGTCTGCGTGGTACACGTGGCGCAAGGCTTCGATGATCCCGCGGGAATCCACCGACACCGCCCGGGCTTGCTTGTCCGTGTAGGCGTAATCCAAGGGCAAGGACTGGATGTTGCCATCGAAAATAATCCCCACGAACTCTCCTGCCTTGTTCACCACCGGGCTGCCGGAGTTGCCGCCGATGATGTCGGCGGTGCAGACGAAGTTAAACGGCGTGTCCAGCTTCAGTTGGTTCTTACTGGCAATCCAGCTTGGAGGCAGATTAAAGGGCGGCTTGTCTTCGTGTTCGGCCGAGCGGCGGTATAAGCCGGCGAAATCCGTAAAGGCCGGTATTGCCTGGCCGCCCTCTTCGTAACCCTCGTTTGTCCCGTAGGCCAGCCGCAGCGTGAACGTGGCATCCGGATAGTTGCTGGCGCCTTCGAGCGCAAAGCGCGCCTTGGATATCTCCGCGTACGCTTGTTGCTGGATCTCGTCCTGCTCCTCAAACTCCTTGCGCGCGGCGCGGGCAATCGGATCGACGCCCCGGGCCAGCTCGATGAGCGGATCGGAAAAATCCTGCAGCGCCGCGGCGCCGCCTTCGTACAGCTTCCGGCGCACCGCCACATCTTTGAGCTTCGTGCCGTGGATGAACTCTTCCGCGCGTTCCCGCGGGCTCTTGCCGCCGAGCACTTTCTGCACGTGCGGTTCGTCGGCGCCGAACTCGGCACAAAGCGCGGTCAGTGAATCCGTCAGCTTGAGGATCTCAAAATCGTCGTAGATCGGCGCGGTGGAAAAAAGCTGGAGTTCCAGCGAGGGCCGGTTGGATTCGCGGAATTCCGGCAGCCGGACGTCGTTCGGCTTGGGCCGCTCCTCGGCCGCGCGCACCAAGGTGCGGGCGATGCCGAAAAGCGTGGTGTTAAACGCCTGGGGCAAGCGGCGTCCTTCCGCGTAATCGTAGACCGGCGCATTCTCGGCGATGGCCTTTTGCGCTGCCGCAATCTTCGCATACGCCGCGGCTGCCTCTGGCAGATTGCCGGCGTCGATCTTTTGCTGGAGTTCGCCCTGGCGCGCAGCCAGCTTGGCGAAAAACTCAGGATCGAGCAGCCCGGCCAGCCGGCCGACCAGCGCTTTGCGGCCATTCTGAATGCCGAAGAGATCGTCCCGGGCGCGGCGGGCGTTCTCAAAGCTGCGCTCGCTGTAGGACTGCAACAGCACCTCGCGGCGATAGAGCAGGGCCAACGTCCGCGGCAGCGCGCGATCCCGCTCGTCGGCGAGCACGTCCAGCGTGCTTTGCCGGCTGGTGGACCCCGGGTGGCCGCTGACGAACACCAGCTCGTGGTCGGCGGACCCGTTCGGGCTCCATTCCAGATACTGCTCGGGATGCGCGGGCTGGCCGTTTTCGTAGGCGCGGAAGATGCAAATATCTAGGTCGTAGCGCGGGTACTCGAAATTATCCGGGTCACCGCCAAAGAAAGCGATGGCCACTTCCGGCGCAAACACCAGGCGGACGTCCGTGTAGCGCTTGAAGCGGTAGAGCTGGTATTCGCCACCCTCATACAGGGTCACCACGTTCGAGCGCAGGCCGGTCTTGGCGTTCGACTCCTGCTCGATGTTTGCGATTACCGCGCGCCGGGCGGCGACCGCCGCTGCCGCATCCATGTCCGGCTTGATGGCTTCTTTGACGCGCGCGGTCACGTCCTCGATGTTCATCAGCACGTTCAGTTCGAGGTCGAGACACGGCTTTTCCTCGGCGTTGGTTTTCGCGTAGAAACCGTCGCGCAGATAGTTGTGTTGTTCGTCGCTGAACTTCTGCAAGGCGTCCGACCCCACGTGGTGGTTGGTGATGATCAAACCATCGGCCGAGACAAAGGAACCGCTGCCGCCGACATTGAAGCGCACGCTGGCCTTTTGCAGGTGCTCGAGCCACTCCGCCGTCGGCGTGAAGCCGTACTTTTCCTGCAATTGCTTGGTCGGCGGCGCGTTGAAG